>JADHVS010000102.1 GCA_016783865.1 Bacteroidales bacterium | reverse complement strand
TCTTCCTGCTCTTCCTGATCAGCCAGATCAACACCCCTGAAAAAATTATCAGAAGGGGCCAGATATAGATCAGTCCGACTAAAACTTTCAATAACCCCTTCCAGCCCCCTTTCAATGCCGATCCGATCTTTTTGAAGAATTTAAATCCCTGTTCAAAGGTGAGCTTCTGGTAAACATCAAGATGTATTGTACTGAGACTGACCTGGTCATTTAAATACTTTAACCTTCCTTCTTTCGCTTCGATCTCTTCCCTGATGACCCGGAGCTTCTCCTCCACAGCAAGAATATCCGTTATGGACTTTGCATCATTCAGCAGGGACATGTATCTCTTTTCCACTTCGCGTTTGGTATTTAACCTGGCCTCAATATCAATAAACTCTTCCGTAACATCCCGTGCATTGATATTCTTATTATCCACCTTAACTGCCACGCTGACAAGCTCTTCAACCAGGGCATCGAAATTTTCTGCCGGCACCCTGATACTCAGGTTGTTGTTCAGGGAATAATCTGAACTGCTTTCATTTTCCTGACTGATATAACCGCTATGTTTGTTCACCATGCCCTTGATGTCAACCATTGCCTCCGCATATTTATTAACCTCGAATCTGATCCACGATTCCTTTATTATCTTGTGCTCAACCTTGATTGTCTGTGGCTCCTCTGAAAGCCTGCTTTGCTCAGGTGGCGGGGCAGGTTCCATGAATGCTTCGTCGGCCATTGCGGCATACTCTTCCCCCATTTTATCTGCCGATTTACCACAACCGATAATTAATATAAAGATGGCCATGGAAATAATGATCTGTTTCATTTGTTTTATTTTTTTATAATGATCTGATAAAATATTAATTAAAGAATTTAGAATCGCCCCGAGGCCCCGGGGCGACAACCTCTCGCGACACTCGCTCTTTTATCAAAAATGGTAATGATTGAATTTTTCATGTTCGTATCATAGAAGATTGTTTTATGATTTATACATAAATTTATAGAAATTTAGCGATACTTGGTTAATATATAAACCAATCCCTCAACCATGATGTTGTCCAACTTTAATAATTTTATTTACGGGATCATAACCTCACTCATCCTTATTTGTTTGTTCACCGGTTGCAGGAATCAGGCAGAGAACAAAAAAGCTCTCGAGGTGGATAGCCTGCTGACCGTGGTATATGCCATTCAGGATACCATCAGCTCATCTGATGTACAAATACTTAATGAAATCAGGCAGGTGCTGAGTGATGACCTTGCCTTTATTTATGACAGCATGTATGAACAGGTTATCAACTCCTGGGTTACAACCGAATATGCCACTCTCTATTCAAATGTTGAATCCTGTATCCTGGCATGCAATAACTACCATGAGGAAATATTCTTGCTGGAGAACAAACTGAGGGACCTGCTTGAATTGATCCAGGGCTCCGGTCTGCCCGGCGATTCACTGGATAAAAAAATTCAGTATGAATATGAATTGTTAAAGGATATGCAAACCAGGATAGATACCAACCTGGAAAAAATCGCCAGCCATATTGCATCCTTTTATGAACTTAAACCTCAGATAGACAGCCTGATCATCCTGTCAGGGGTTGAAATACAGGCTCCATGACAAACCAGGGCAGAGCATATTTCTATGCCGGGATAGCAATTTTTTTCTGGTCCACAGTCGCTTCAGCCTTTAAAATTGCGCTCAGGCACCTCGATTTCTACCAACTACTGTTTATCGCCTCCTGGACCTCTTTCCTGATTCTAATGATCACTGCAGCTATCCAGAGGAAATCCAGGATCATCCTGAACACCCCGCTGAGCGGATATCTCCGGTCGGCCTTGTATGGTTTTTTGAATCCCTTTTTATATTATTTAATCCTGTTTAAGGCATATACCCTGCTTCCCGCCCAGGTTGCACAACCCCTGAATATGATTTGGCCCATTGTGCTGGTATTCCTGTCGGTGCCATTCCTGAAACAAAAGATTGCTATAAAAAGCTTCATTGCGCTGTTTATCAGTTTTATCGGGGTGTACTTGATTGCCTCTGTCGGAAAACCATTCGATTTGAAAATAAATGAACCTCTGGGAGTGATCCTTGCAACCGGAAGCTCGATTATATGGTCTTTCTTCTGGATCTTTAATATGCGCGATAAGAGGGGTGAACTGGATAAACTGGTACTTAATTTTTTCTTTGCATCCCTGTACATCACACTGATCACAGTGATTATGTCAGAAATCCCGATATCCGTCAACAAGGGAACCTGGCTGGCCGTTTATTCAGGGGCTTTCGAGATGGGATTTACTTTTTTTTTCTGGTTAAAGGCCTTACAGCTGTCCACCACTACCGACAAAGTAAGCAACCTGGTCTTCCTGGCCCCGTTCTTTTCTCTTATTGTAATTCATATCTTTGTAGGAGAGACCATTTATTTGACTACAATATATGGACTGGTGTTTATCGTTACAGGAATAATTATTGAAAAAATACGTTAATTTTATTACAACAGGATAAAATGCAAATCAAGAATATATTAAAATTTGCCGGCCGGCTGATTATGCTCATTGTTTTACTTGGCTTGTTCATGGTTGGTTCATGCGACAATAATTTTTTCAAGCCTGAACCAAAAAAACTGACCAGGCAGGTATTGTATGATCTGATGCTGGAATGGTACCTCTGGTATGATACCATGCCTGAGGTAAATATTAACGACTATCTCACACCGCAGGACCTTCTTGAAGCATTGAGGAACTCTCCCACCGACCGCTGGTCGTACATCCAGGATTCAGATGATTATTACGATTACATTAAAGCAGGTATGTTTATCGGTCATGGAATAGGTATGCGGTGGTCAAATGACGGCCGGTTAATGGTGGCTTATATTTATGATGACTCCGACCTTTATGATGCCGGGGTAAGAAGAGGCTGGGAAGTCCTCCAGATCAACAACCAGACCATAACGTCCGGAACAGAAATTGATACGGCGATCCTGGGAGCAGGTGAGGTGGATGTTCAAAACGTATTTACACTAAAAAATCCCTCTGGTGGCACCCAGACCATGACGTCAATTAAAAAACAAATAGAGATAAAACCTATCCTGTATTCCGATATCATCACACATCCGGATACAAACCAATCCGATGTAAAAGTTGGATATTTTGTCCTCCAGAATTTTGTTTCAGCCGCTACCGATGACTTAAATGATCTTTTCAGCGATTTCAAAGATGCAGGCATTGATGAGCTGGTCATAGACCTGAGGTATAATCCGGGCGGTATCCTTGAAGTCGCCAGGGAGCTGGGTAACCTGATCGCAGGAGAGACAGCCATAAAGGGAGCGTTCGTTAACTATGTTTATAACGATAAGAAATCGGCGCGTAATGTTACTTTACGGTTCGATACATCACAGTATAGTATTGATCCTCTCCGTGTCTTCTTTATTACAACAAAATCTACCTCATTTGCCAGCGAGGTTTTAATAAATGCTGTACTACCATATTTGGACGTATTTCTTATCGGTGATGTTACCAACGGGAAACCAGTTGGAGAAATCGCCAGGCAATATGATGATTATACAATAGTGCCGGTAACATATGCCACGTACAACAAGGAAAATGAGGGTGATTTCTACGACGGATTGCCGGCTGACGCCTTTGTCACAGACGACCTGGATGAAGACTTTGGCAGCACTGAAGAAGATTGTCTTAAAGAAGTTTTGTACTATATTGAAAACGGAGCATTCAGCGGTTCAACCAAATCTGCTGTTACAAATTACCCCTGGATCCAGAGGGGATGGAGAGCCACTGTTGGAGCACTTTAACCGTGATCAGTTAACGGTGATCGGTGATCAGTGATCGGAAAAATAAATTCCTTTGAAAGAATCCGTAGTCGCCAGTCGTCAGTTTGCAAAAAAGGGCTCGCTGAAAAATAATTCTGACTTTGAAAGAAGATAAAATCATATTAGGGATTGATCCTGGAACTACCATCATGGGATATGGTATTATCCGGCACCATAAGCCTCTTCCCCTGCTGATTGCCATCGGGATACTTGAGCTCTATAAACTTAAGGACCACTATGTCAAACTTCGCAGGATCTTTGAACGTACACTTTCCCTGATCGATGAGTTCCATCCCGATGAGCTGGCCATAGAAGCACCCTTTTATGGAAAAAATGTGCAGTCTATGCTCAAGCTGGGCAGAGCGCAGGGCGCTGCCATTGCGGCTGCCCTTTATCGCGACCTTCCGATCTACGAGTACGCCCCGAAGAAAATAAAAATGGCCATAACAGGGCAAGGAAATGCAAGCAAGGAACAGGTTGCAGGGCTTCTAAGTAAAATGTTGGATATCAAAGACTTACCAAAGAATCTTGATGCCACTGACGGATTGGCGGCCGCCGTTTGTCATTACTACCAGAAAAGTGTACCGGAAAACCAGGCTAACTATTCAAGCTGGAAAGATTTTCTGAATAAAAATCCCGGTCGGAAAGTATAAAGACCTTACTTATCCAGAGCTCCCCTGATCGAAGAAGCAATTTCTTCAAATTCTTCCCGGGAAAGCTCTAGCTTAGGCCTCGAGAATTCAATGTCGTATAAAGAATTGATGGGTATCAGATGAATGTGGGCATGAGGAACTTCCAGTCCCAGCACTGCTACTCCTACCCTTTTGCAATCCATCACCTGGTCAATGGCTCTTGCCACTTTCTTGGCAAAAACATTCATTCCTGCCAGTAAATCATCCTCCAGGTCAAATAAATAATCAATTTCGTCCTTGGGAATGACCAGCGTATGCCCTTTCGCCAGCGGATTAATATCGAGAAAAGCCAGGAATTGATCTGTTTCTGCAATCTTGTAACAGGGTATTTCACCCTGAATGATCCGGGTAAAAATGGAGGCCATGATTTATTTTTTATATAGAGATCTCAAGTACTTCAAATCCGATTTCACCGGAGGGCACTTTGATACTAACTTTATCTCCCACCTTTTTGCCCAAAAGGCCCCTGGCAATAGGCGTATCGATAGAAATTTTTCCAGCCTTAATATCTGATTCAGCTTCTGGGACAATCATATATTCCATGATCTTACTAGTGCCTAAATTTCTGAGTTTGACTCTATTCAGCAACCTGACTTCAGAATCATTCAGGTTTGATTGATCGATGACACGTGCATTCACCAGGGTGGATTCCAATTTGGAGATCTTAAGCTCTAACATAGCCTGAGCCTCCTTGGCAGCATGGTATTCGGCATTTTCCGCCAGATCACCCTTGTCTCTTGCTTCGGCAATCTGATTTGATATTTCCGGACGTTTAACCTTTGTGAGGTTCTCATGCTCCTTCTTCAATTTATCTAATCCCTCCTGCGTAATATATGCAGTTATCCCCATACCTCTTTTTTTTAATACAACAAAATAAAAAAGAATTCCGGCCCCCCCAAATTGGAAAACCAGAATCCTTTTATGGTTATAAAATTATGAAAAATAAATAATTAAAGCAAATTGAAGTCCTGAATCAACGATATGCAAAATCCTAATTTCAATGGACTAAAAATCTCTTCTATTAATAATTTCTGAATAAATAATCGCCCTTTTCAGGTCCTCAGGATCATCAAACAATGTTAACAGTGAAATTTGACTTCTCTCCTCACTTTCCGAACTGTCCGTCAGGTCACCATCAGAATGTAAACGAAAAGCTTCAGCCATTTCGACTTGCTGGTCTTCTCTGCGTTTTCGTACCTTTTCAGCCTCCATATCCTTGATCCTTCTTGCTTCTGCATCGGCATCCGTTTTGGCTTGAGTCACCTGAGGTTCTTCTTCCTGAACGATAAATGTCGTCTCTTTCGGTGCAAACATTTGTTCCAGGCGCATAAACGGATCTGATACAACCCTTTCCACCGTAGCCTCCTCATAAGGATCAAACTGGTCCTGTTCACCGGTTTCAGTGGCCGGTTGACCAGCCGGCTTTCCCGTAACCTGCTGGACAGGTTTTTTCTTTCTCCGTCCCAATGCAGTGATAATAAGGATCACAATCATGATGACTATGTACAAATAGCTGTCAATATCTATTTTCATCGTTTTCTCCTTTTTTTATGTTTTTTCTTTTTACTGAAAAGCTTTTTAATAAAATTCTGCTTGCCCCGGTCATTATATTCGTCAGATTTTCTTCTGGTCTCCGTCATCCGCTCCTTGGTCTTTTCGGTCTGCATCTCATACATCTGCTTCACGACCTTCTTACTCGTCTTTTCATAGGCTTTTCGTTCCTGCCTGTCCCGTTTCTCCTGTTTCGCAATTGCCTGATCAACTTTTCGCGACTGCCCCTCAGCGATATTGACTGATAATGCAAGTGCTAAAAGAATAACAGCAATCCTTTTCTTTAACAATTTACTTAACTTTGATGCGTTGAGTATACGATATGAAAAAGAACAATATTATATCAAAATTAGGATTTTTTTTTCTATTCCTCTCTTTCCTGCTTTTTTCAGCCTGTAAAAATGATAACCGGGACTATGTCCCATATGTAGAAGTTGATATTATACTTGACCTTCAAATTGATCTTGCGGGACTTGGTAATCTCGATGCAGCGACAATAACTCCCAACTCCCTCGGGCTTGGTGAACTGAGCTTTTCCTCTCCTAAAATACCATCTATTAATCTGGGCCAGGCCGTGTATGGAAATGGGCTAATCCTTTACAGGATATCGCAATATGAATTTGCAGCCTACGATATCACCTGCACATACCGGGCCGATATTGACTACTGTGCATTGGATATGGGGACAAACTGGTTAATCCCGAAGTGTCCCTGTTGTGATTCAGAATTTAACCTGCTGCTGGAAGGTGCTCCACCAATGGGCCCGCCTGCTGCCTTACCATTACAGCAATACAATACTTTTATCAGGAATAATCAGTTGTATATAAAAAATTAATTTCGTGTCATCCTGAACCCGGTTCAGGATCTGTCAGGCAACAAGCAAAAGATTCCGAAACGAGTTCGGAATGACTTCGCGTTCGCGCTCTTAATTTTTTAATACCGGTAATGTTCAGGTTTATATGGCCCGTCGACCGGCACACCTAAATAATCAGCCTGCTCCTGAGATAGCCTTGTAAGCTTTACTCCCAATTGATCAAGATGCAACCTGGCTACCTCCTCATCTAATTTCTTAGATAAACGGTATACATTGATTGAATATTTATTCTCGTAAAAATCAATCTGAGCAAGGGATTGATTGGTGAATGAATTACTCATAACAAAGGACGGATGACCCGTAGCACAACCAAGGTTGACCAGCCTTCCTTCGGCAAGTAAAAAGATAGAGTGTCCATCAGGAAAAACGTATTTGTCTACCTGTGGCTTAATATTGATCGTTTCAACTCCTTTCAAATCATTCAGTAGATCCACCTGGATCTCATTATCAAAATGACCGATGTTGCAAACGATTGCCTGGTCATTCATTTGTTTCATATGTTCGGTGGTCAGGACATCTTTATTACCAGTACAGGTAACGAATATGTTCCCTTCATCGAGGGCATCCTCAACCGGTTTAATCTCAAAGCCCTCCATGGCAGCCTGCAATGCACATATCGGATCGATTTCCGTTATAATTACCCGGGCGCCGTACGAACGCATCGATCTGGCACAACCCTTACCTACATCCCCATAACCAAGCACAACTACCACTTTGCCAGCAATCATCACATCAGTAGCCCTTTTGATTCCATCGGCCAGTGATTCACGGCAGCCGTAAAGATTGTCAAACTTAGATTTGGTTACTGAGTCATTCACATTAATAGCAGGAAATAAAAGTTTTCCTTCCTCATGCATCTGGTAGAGTCTGTGGACACCTGTAGTAGTCTCTTCAGAAACACCGATAATATCTTTTGCCATCCTGTGCCATTTTTGGGGATCGGCTGCCAATGTCTCTTTCAGTTTACTCAGAACAACACCCTCTTCCCTGCTTGCCGGTTTGGCATCCAGGATTGATGGATCATCTTCAGCCTGGTAACCCTTATGAATCATCAGAGTGGCATCACCGCCATCATCCACAATAGATGTGGGGCCTTTCCCTCCCGGGAAGGTCAGTGCATGCTCAGTACACCACCAGTATTCTTCGAGTGATTCACCTTTCCAGGCATATACTGGCACACCTGCTTTGGCAATGGCCGCAGCGGCATGATCCTGTGTTGAAAAAATATTGCAGCTGGCCCATCTCACATCAGCACCAAGCTCAACCAGTGTCTCAATTAACACAGCGGTTTGAATTGTCATATGCAATGAACCCGAGATCCTTGCCCCCTTAAAAGGCTTCAGTGCCGAATATTTCTTTCTGATCGCCATCAAACCGGGCATTTCCTTTTCTGCAATTTCGATCTCCTTGCGGCCAAAATCAGCCAACCCGATATCTTTCACTTTATAATTTACTGTTTCCACCATTGTTTCCATAGTTTTTATTTCATTTTTAGTGATGCAAATTTAGTCAATATCCCGGAACAGGAAAATGAATTCTCACCGATCCACTATTTATCCTTGCGGGAAGATAATATTTTTAAAGCAACCTCACTATCCTTAATTAATTGCAGCCTCAACTCATCAATAGATCCAAATTTCATCTCTTCCCTGATCCTGCCAATGAACCTTAACTCAACCAGCTGTTCGTATATATCCCTTTCAAATTCAAAAATGTTTACTTCAATGGTCGTAAGATCAGTATTGCTGTTTACCGTTGGCCTGGTCCCAATGTTTAACATCCCCTGTTGAATTTCACCCTCAACATAAACCTCAACAGCATATACCCCATCGCCGGGAATCATCTTGTTGGATCTGTCAGGAACAATATTAGCCGTGGGGAAACCAATGGATCGTCCTACTTTGCTTCCACCGGCCACTTTTCCCGAGACAAAGAATGGATATCCCAGATATTGATTGGCCCGATCTGCCGAACCATCTTCAAGGGCCTGCCGTATTAAAGAAGAACTTATCCTTTTTCCATCAACGGAAAAAGGCTCCAAATGTTCAATAGAAAAATTATAATTCCGGGCACAAGACCTGAGTTTTTTTATGTCTCCTTCCCTGTTTTTACCAAAACGATGATTATATCCTACAATCAGATGACAAATACCCAGTTTCTCCACCAGAAATTGCTGAATAAACTCACAGTAGGAAAGCTCACTGAATTCCTTTGTAAACTCTAGAATAACCAGATGATCGATCGGGTAACGAGACAAAACTTGGATTTTCTCCTCAAGGGTAGTTATCAATTTTACTCCTTTTGCAGATTGGCTCAACACTTCTCCTGGATGTGGCCACAGGGTTACCAGCACCGACTCTCCGCCTCTTTCCCTTGCTCCGGAGATGAGTTTTTCAATGATATATTTATGTCCAAGGTGGACCCCATCGAATATCCCTACGGTAGCCACAGGATTCTGTGCTTCAAACTTTTCTATGTCTCTGTGTACAATCAATTGCGTCTCTCCAAAATTGAATTGCAAAAGTAATAAAAGCTGAACGGTTTTTCGTATTTTTCAACTTCCAAGCAAATTGCTCCAAGGTAATTGCTCCAAGCAAACACCTCCAAGCAAATTGCTTGGAGGTGTTTGCTCAAAAAAATGGACAAAATTCCGCTCATATCAAACGATCCATGGCTTGAGCCTTTTTCCGGCAAGATTGTTGAACGGCAGCAAAAAACAAAAAATAAGGAAAAAGAGCTTACTGGTTCGCACAAGGACCTTGGAGGTTTTGCTTCAGGACATCTCTATTTTGGACTGCACCGTGAAAAGGACCAGTGGATTTTCAGGGAATGGGCGCCCAATGCAACAAAAATATTCCTGGTTGGGGAATTTACTGGCTGGAAAGAAATACCAGCCTATGAATTAACCGGATTAAAAAATGGGGTCTGGGAAATAATACTACCCCCGGATGCCCTCAGGCATGAAAGTCTTTACCGGTTATCAATCCACTGGGAAGGAGGTCAGGGCGACAGGATCCCGGCATGGGTCAACCGGGTGGTTCAGGATAAGGAGACCCTGATCTTCAATGCCCAGGTCTGGGACCCGGAAAAACCATACAAACAGAAACATGGCTGGAACCGGCAGGAAAACTTCACTCCCCTTATCTACGAGGCCCACATAGGTATGGCCTCAGAAGAAGGGAAAGTGGCTACCTACGAGGAATTCCGGCAAAACATACTTCCACGAGTCGTTGCCGGCGGATATAATACCCTGCAACTAATGGCCATCCAGGAACATCCTTATTATGGTTCATTTGGCTACCATGTATCCAGCTTATTTGCTGCCTCGTCAAGGTTTGGCAAACCCGACGATCTGAAAAGGCTGATCGATGACGCACACAGTAATGGACTGGCCGTCATCATGGACCTGGTTCACTCGCATGCTGTAAAGAACCAGGTGGAAGGATTGGGGATGTTCGACGGAACTCCTTATCAATATTTTCACGACGGCTACAGAAGAGAACATGTGGCCTGGGATTCACTCTGTTTTAACTACAGCAAACCAGAAGTCCTGCACTTTCTCTTATCCAATTGCAGGTACTGGCTGGAAGAGTACCGGTTTGACGGATTCCGCTTCGATGGCATTACCAGCATGCTGTACCTCGATCATGGGCTGTCTCGCGATTTTACCAGCTACGAAATGTATTATGACGGGCAGCAGGATGAAGATGCCATCACCTACCTGACCCTGGCCAATAAACTTATCAAGCAGATCCATCCCCAATCCATTACCATTGCTGAAGAAATGAGCGGAATGCCCGGACTGGCAACAACACAGGAAGGGGGAGGTTTTGGATTCGATTACCGTTTAGCCATGGGCACTCCTGATTACTGGATAAAGATCATCAAGGAACGGTCCGATGAGCAGTGGGATATCAATGAGATCTATCATGAACTCACCCGTAGGCGCAACGATGAAAAAACCATCAGTTATGCAGAGTCGCACGACCAGGCACTTGTGGGTGATAAGACCATCTTGTTCCGGCTGGTAGACAAAGAAATGTACGACAAAATGAATATTGGTAGCGACAGTCTGGTCATCGACCGCGGACTGGCTCTGCACAAGATGATCCGCCTGGTAACACTGGCCACTGCAGGAGGAGGGTATTTGAATTTCATGGGAAATGAGTTTGGTCACCCCGAATGGATCGATTTTCCGAGGGAAGGAAACAACTGGTCGTACCACTATGCACGCCGCCAGTGGAGCCTCGCTGACAACACCGACCTGAAGTTTCAGTTCCTGAAGTGGTTCGATGCCAAAATGATCCAGCTGATAAAGACGGAAAATACACTCAGCCATCCATGGCCCTATTTAATACTCGCGAATAACGGAGATAAAATATTGATTTTCAGCCGGGGAGATCTGGTTTTTGTATTCAACTTTCATCATAACCAGTCATACACCGATTATGGCTTCTCAATTGATCCCGGTAAATATGAAATCATATTGAATACCGATCATACGAAATTTGGCGGACAACACCTTGTAGATGATCAGATAACCTATTTCTCCTCGCCGAATCCTTCAGCAGCACCTAAACACATGCTGAAGCTTTACATCCCGGCACGTTCAGCCCTGGTACTCAAAAAACTGCCTACAAAACCGGTGCACGGTTAAATCCATTTAACCAGTGCAAAATCCTGCCTGTGAGGCAAATCCGGATTTTTCGGAAAGATCCTGAGCCCATATTTAAATACCCCGGGCTTCAGGGGTGTGATTTCACCTGTATAAATTACTTTGCCGTTCCCGTGCTTGCCGGGTATCAATTCCTGAGATAGTGATTCTGAAATCCATTTATCATCCGGATCAAACTCCCTGGTCACCAATTCAACGCCTATCTCTTCTGGCAACAATCCGTTCAGGTTAAGGACCACCTGGGCCTCGTAAGGCTGGCCAATGGTGACCGATTCCCTTGAAATATCGGGGTGTTTATAAGAGATAACACGAATATTATTCCACGACCTGGCGATGTGCTTTTTCCAGATGGAAATATCCCTGGCCAATTGATAATTATTCGATTTTATTTTTGTTGTCCGCTCGTACAACGGATTATAGAATTTTTCCTCATAATCGATCAGCATCCTGTTCATGGTAAACTCAGGTGCCACTTCAGTAACCGATTTCTTAATGATCCTGATCCATTCAGTGGGTACACCTGCCTTGATTGTCGAATAAAATTTGGTTGTTATTTCATTCTCAAACAAGGTATAGATGGTTTCCGCATCCATTTCATCCTGGAATTCCTGGTTGTCATATGCTTTTTCCTCGGGTAGTGCCCATCCTGCACCTGGCTTGTACCCCTCTGCCCACCAACCATCCAGCACACTGAAGTGCAATCCGCCATTCATAACGGCTTTTTCGCCACTCGTACCGGAAGCTTCCATAGGACGGGTAGGCGTATTAAGCCATATATCAACTCCCTGGATTAATTTCTGTGCCAGTGAAATATCATAGTTTTGCAGGAATATCACCTTTCCAAGGAACTCGGGCATCTTTGATATCTCCACGATCCGTTTGATCAGATCCTGACCTGCTTTGTCGTTGGGATGTGCTTTTCCCGCAAAAATAAACTGCACAGGTTTATCAGGATCATTCACTATTAATGAGAGTCTTTTCAGATCGCGAAACAACAGTTGAGCTCTCTTGTAAGTTGCAAAACGCCTGGCAAATCCAACAGTCAGAACATCGGGCCGCAACTTTTCCTCAACCTCGTTTATGATCCTCGGATTTTCATACCTGTTGATGGAAGCTATTTTCAGCCGTTCCTTAATATATGAAACCAGTTTACCACGCTGGGCGGTGCGGATGTTCCAGATCTTGCTATCGGCAATCTTCTCAAACTTCTTCCACATCTTCCTGTCATCCTGTTTGCTTAGAAAATCTTCATCAATTTCGGTCTGATACAGATCAAGCCATGCTTCAGATATCCATGTCGGAACATGTACACCGTTGGTAACATATCCCAGGTGAAGTTCATCGGCAGCATAACCCTTCCACATTTCATTAAACATTTCCTGAGAAACCCTTCCATGCAGTTTGCTTACCCCGTTCACTTCCTGGGAAAGTTTTATCGCCAGGTGACTCATAGAGAATTTCTCATTTTTATCATCGGGATTCAACCTTCCTAATCCGACAAACTGGTCCCACGATATCTTTAACCGGTCGGCATAGTGTGACATATACACCCGAAGGAGGTCCTCGTCGAAGGTGTCGTGGCCGGCCGGAACAGGTGTATGAGTAGTAAATAAGGTAGAAGCCCTGACAATTTCAGTAGCTTCCTGGAATGTCATATTGTACCTCTCGATGATCCTGTTCAGCCGTTCCAGCCCGATGAAAGCTGCATGCCCCTCATTGCAGTGGTAAAGGTCGGGTTTTATCCTGAGTATATTCAATGCACGAATCCCGCCGACACCAAGCAAAAATTCCTGTCTGAACCTGTAATCCAGGTCCCCGCCATACAAATGATGTGTGATGGAGCGGTCATGTTCCATGTTTTCCTCAAAATCTGTGTCGAGCAGGTATAATTCAATGCGTCCGACCTCCACCTTCCAGAGCCTTGCCTTCAATAACCTGCCAGGAAGTTTTATCGAAATGGTTTTCCAATTTCCCTGTTCATCTCGTACAGGCATTGCAGGAGTAAGTGAGAAATCCTGCGGTATAATGGCTGCAATCTGCTCTCCTCCGGCTGAAACTACCTGGGTGAAATACCCATAGCGGTAAAGCAAACCGATCCCGATAATGTTGCGGTTATAATCGCTTGCTTCCTTTAAATAATCACCGGCAAGTAATCCCAATCCACCCGAAAAGATCTTTAAGTAATCATGCAATCCAAACTCCATACTGAAATAGGCAACCTTAGGTCCTTTGCTGTTTTTCTTATCTCCGAGATATGAATTGAAATCATCCTCAACCGAGTTCATCCTCTCGATAAAGTCGGGATCATTTTCCATCTTTTGCAACTGGTCGAGGGATATCTTCTGTAAAAGTTGGATGGGATTCTGGTTTGATTCATTCCAGAGATCTTCATCAATCGACCTGAACAGTTCGATGGCCTTTTTTGACCACGACCACCACAGGTTCCTGGAGATTATTTCCAGCCCTGCTAATTTGGTTGGTATGTGCTCTTCCACCATAAATTTCTTCCAGTCGGGCTTTTCAGATTTGATCTTATCATCGAGGAATTCAGGCCTGTCTGTATCAAAATACAGATTGGTCCGGTGGACCGATAAATAGAGCGCAGTATCGAACGCGATCCTGTAATACTCTATCAGGTTATTCCAGAGTGCAATCCGGGAAATTTCAAAAGCCTTTTCCCTGGCTTTTTCTGTTTCCTCTTTGTTCAGCCTGGTAAATCCATCCAGCGCATCGCATATCCTGGTGACCGTTTCCTTTGTATTCTCATCATCCCGTTCGATAACAGTGATCCCGTTCCCGGGTTCTTCAAAATTTCTTTCTACCCAGACTCCAAATCCGGCAAGTGTTGTTGTAATGGTTGGAATCCTGAAAGCAAGACTCTCCAGTGGAGTATATCCCCACGGTTCATAGTAGGACGGGAATACCGTAATGTCGAACCCGATAAGCAGGTCATAATAGGATTTGTTGAAGATACCATCGCTACCATTTAAATAGGATGGAACGAATACGATTTTCACTTTCTGGTCAGGTGCATTGTTCAGCCCGTTGTCACTTAATCGCTGAAGTATGGGATCGTACTCCGGATTATGCAGGTAGTGGGTCAGGCATAATCGATTATCCTGCAGTTTTTGTCCTGAGCTTAATGCTTCAACAAGGTCTTTCCGGGGACCGTAATGATGAGCCGGTATCAGGATGAAGGCAACCACCTCCTTCTTCAGGTCTTTTTTGTTCAGCTCTCCCATGGCCTCAATGAATACATCCAGTCCTTTGTTTCTGAACTCATACCTTCCACTTGTAGCACAGAATACGGGATCATTGCCCAGTGAATATCCCAGGATGGCTTCGCTGACTGCTTTGAGTTGCAACTGTGCCTCTGTTCTTTTTTTATCAAAATCATCCCCCTGCGGGACGAATGAATCTTCAAATCCGTTTGGAGTAACCATATCTACATCCTTTTTCAGAAATTGAGTACATTCCTGTGCGGTTATTTCACTCACCGTGGTAAAAACATCGGCTTGCTGGGCGGATAATTTTTCGAGCGATTGCTTGGAGACCACATTGAAATCATTCGATTTCGCATCCCCGTCATATTCTG
This sequence comes from Bacteroidales bacterium, assembly GCA_016783865.1. The sequence goes on along the minus strand of JADHVS010000102.1, from coordinate 201 downwards.
TAAGCTGGCTGTACAGCGGCAATTGATTTCCTGCAATGGAACGTCCGATAACCGTGGCATGAGTAGTAAATACAGTAGCTACCTGTGGGACGTATTCCTTGAGATAAAGCAGTCCTGCCCCGGTCATCCATTCATGGAATTGAGCTACTATCTTCGACCGTGGATTCAGGTTGTGACGGATAAAACTCTGGATCAGGTTCC
>JADHVS010000101.1 GCA_016783865.1 Bacteroidales bacterium | reverse complement strand
GTTGTTTTGCAGAAGCCGGAGGGGAACATTCAATGTATGCGGAACCTGGAAATGTTGACGAGCTGGGAGAAGCGGTTGTGAAAGTTTTGAATGACAGCGAATTACGAAAGAGGATGATTGAGAAGGGATACAACCACGCCCAAAGTTTTCGTGAAAATGTTATTGCCGAAAATATTATGAAGGTCTATGAAGAAGTTACGGGGTACTAGTTACTAGGTGACGGGAAACTTGTTTTTTTATCTATGAAAGAAGATATCCATAAATCACATCAAGTCCTAAAGGAGGGAGGGATAATACTTTATCCGACGGATACAATCTGGGGATTGGGTTGTGATGCGACCAATGCGGATGCAGTGGCCCGGATCTACCGGATCAAAAAACGTGAGGACACGAAGAGCATGCTGGTATTGGTTGATGGCGAGGACAAACTCTACCGGTATATCACCAGGGTTCCTGACATGGCCATTGAGATCAGCCGGATTGCGGATAAACCAACCACCATTATCTATCCCGGTGTGGTCGATCTGGCGGAAAACCTTATCGCAGAGGATCAAACCATGGGGTTCAGGATAACCTTTGATCCCTTCTGCCAGCAGCTGATACGAAATTTTGGGAAACCTGTTGTTTCCACTTCTGCCAATATTTCCGGAGAAAATCCCCCGGCCAATTTCTCAAAGATCAGTGATGAGATAAAATCCGCTGTCGATTATGTTGTACGCTGGCGGCAAAATGAAACGAGGAAGGGTGAGCCTTCCTCGATCATTAAGATTGGGATTAATAATGAGATTCAGATAATCAGAAACTAATTTATTGTTCTTTTTCTTTCTACTGTCTACTGCCTACTGTCTACTGTCTACTTCTATTCCAGGCTTTCCACACTTCCGGATCCCGAAGTATGGGCATCAATCTTTGGTCTGCCCTTATAGTAAACCTTTCCGCTGCCGGAAATGGAAGCTTCCAGTTCTTCCACAACATTGACCTTGCATGATCCGGAACCGCTGATCGCGATTTCGCACCTTTCAATTTCAAATCCTGTTGCTTCCACATCGCCTGATCCGCTGATTGCAATTTCAGCACGGTCGGCTCCGCCGGCAAGCATGATGTCTCCTGATCCTGATATAGCCAGTTCAAGATCATCTACATTGAGGTTGGCAAAATTTATCTTTCCACTACCGCTCACAGCCAGATCAAAATCATCCGATTTAATTTCACCTTCGGCGATTACTTTCCCGGATCCGGCTACTGCCAGACCTTCAATTTCAGGAACAGTTACCCATACCTTTACTGTTGATTTGAATTTAGTATTAGACGGTTTACATTTAATCTTAAGTGCACCGTCTTTTACCTCGGTGATCAGTTTTTCCAGGTCAGCCTCATCTCCTTCAACGACTACTTTCTGGGGACTTCCCTGTGTCAGATAAAGTTCACCACTAATGGCAAAACCGATGGATGTGAAACTGCCAACATCCCTGTCTTCCTTTTTCTGTGCATAGGAAGAGATAACTGCCACAGTGAACAGCATGACTAATGCCAATGATAAATGAGTTTTTTTCATGATCTGAATATTTAGTTCGATGTTAAACCTGTAAAGAAAAGACGCCAAAAAAAATGAAGCGTTGCACGGAAAACATATATGCGAGTTACGAGGTACTTGTTACCAGGGTGTGTGGGCATGGGTGTGCACCATTAAAGTTCCAGCAGTCCTTCAGGAAGGTTCATCAACACTATTTTACGCTTGTGGTCGACTTTTTCGATCAAATCTTCGGAGATTGGAAGCTGGATTTCGGCGCCCCTGTAATCAAGTACAGCAATGTCGTTACTGGGAATTTTAATGATCTCTTTGATGACTCCGATTTCTCCAAACTGCTGATCAATGACCAGGTAATCTGCCAGGGCTTGCGGATCGATCACTTTTTTCTCCAGTGTGATGTCTTTCTTCTGGATATAGAGATCAATACCGGTGAACTTTTTGGCTTGCTCGGGGGAGGTGATTTCATCAAGGTAGATGATCAGGTCGTCCCGTGAACCGGGCTCATAGGATAAAATAAAAAAAGGAACCAGTATTCCGTTAATTTCCAGAAATACAGATTCCCATTTTTCTTTTAAAACGTATCCTTTGATCCTGGCGATCGCCACCAGTCCGCCGGATACGCCATGTGTCTTTGAAAAGGTACCAAGGAGTATGCAATCATCCCTGGTCATAGAGAGTTTTTTGAAGGTTACAACTTGCAACTTGTAACTTGCAACCTGCAACCTGATTATTTCTTTTCCTCAGGTTCTTTACCTTCGGACGCGTCCTTTATTTCTTTACCCTTCTTCTTAGCCCTGGCTTCTTTGGACTTCTCTTCTTTCTTTGCTTCAGCTGCTTCGGGCTTCTCCTCTTTCTCTTCGGTTCTCTGCTCCTGCTCCTCTTTCTGCTCCTCAGCCACTGGCTCCTCTTCGGCCTTCTCTTCCACTTCTTCCCCGGCTTTCTCTTCTTCCTTAACTTCTTCCTTCTCTTCCTCAGCCTTTTCTTCAGCTTTTTCCTCAACTGCCTCTTCCGTTTTCTCCTCTACTTTCTCTTCTGCCTTTTCCTCTGCCATAGCCTCTTCTGCTTCCTCCTCTTTCTTCTCCTCAGCCTTCTCTTCCACTTCCTCCCTGGCCTCTGCAGCCTCTTCCTTCACTTCTTCTGAAACTTCTGCTGCTGCTTCGTCCTTAACCTCTTCCACTGCAGCATCTTCTCCGGCAGCTTCCTTCCTTGCTGCTTCAGCCAGGTCAGATGATTTCTTCAGGATCTCCTGAGCCATCGATTCCTTTATCTCAATTTCCCTGGCCAAACGCTTGTTGATATCATCATCCTTTTCCTTAGCCAACCAATCGCGTTTCGACTGAACTTTCGCCTCTTTCTCCTTCCACCAGGCCTCAAACCTTCTCTCCGCTTCCGCTTCATCAAAAGCTCCTTTTTTCACACCCGCAAGCAGGTGTCTTTTCATAAGTATTCCTTTGTAAGACAAAATGGCTCTTACAGTTTCTGTAGGTAATGCGCCTTTATCCATCCATGCCATTGCTTTATCAAAATCTAAATCAATGGTTGCAGGATTGGTGTTTGGATTGTAAATCCCAATTTTCTCGATGTACTTGCCATCTCGTGGCGCCCTTCCGTCTGCAATTACAATATTGAAATATGCAAACTTGTTCCTACCATGACGTGCTAATCTAATTTTAACTGACATAAACTCAGTTGATTTGGGTTAAATTTACTTTTTAAATCGAGGTGCAAAGATAGATAAATCCATATATTTAAAAAGTATTTTATTGCAAAAATTCATATAATATTTAATTGTTGTATTCATGCCTGGGAATTTCAGGTTACGAGTTGGTGAGAGAATTGGGTATTGGGTTCAGGTGTTTGTTTAACAAATTATGAATCCCTCCGCTGAAGCGGACGGCAATTGATATCACACCCCCGATTCACGGATTTACCCAATACTTATCAACAATTAAAAATTGCTGGTCCCAATTTCATAATTTTACAGCAGGGATTTTTTACTCCTTTATCTTCTCAAACGGACAAATCCGGTGAGGTACCAATATGAGCATTTTTGCGCATTTACATCTTCATACTCAGTATTCTATTCTGGATGGCGCATCGAACATCGCGCTGCTCCTTGATAAAGCCAAAAAGGATGGGATGAAGGCAGTGGCCATCACCGATCATGGCAACCTTTTCGGTGTAAAAGAATTTCATAATGAGGCCCGGAGTAAAAGCCTCAAGCCAATTATCGGCTGTGAGGTATACTACGCTAAGAGAACCCGGTTCGACAATACCATCAAGGAAGATCGCAGCGGATACCACCTGATCATTCTGGCTAAAAACAAGACCGGCTACCATAACCTTATCAAGCTTGCCTCCCTGGCATACATTGAAGGACACTACTACAAGCCACGAATCGACCGCGAACTGCTTACGAAATATAACGAGGGACTAATCGTCTCCTCTGCCTGCCTGGGTGGCGAGGTCCCCAACCTGTTACTCAACGGTCTGGATGAACAAGCCGAAGATGCCCTCAAATTTTTTAAAAAATATTTTGGGGAGGATTATTACCTGGAATTGCAACGCCACCAAACAGGTGATCCCACCCTCGATGAAGACACCTTTGCCAAACAGCAACTGGTGAATGAAAAATTGATTGCCCTGTCGAAAAAACACAACATAAAGCTGATCGCCACCAATGATGTCCATTTCATCAACCAGGAGGATGCCGAAGCACACGACAGGTTGATCTGCCTTACTACCAACTCAGACCTGGATGATCCCAACCGGCTCAGGTATACAAAACAGGAGTGGTTTAAGACCCAGGAGGAGATGCGGGAAGTGTTTGCAGATATCCCGGAAGCTATCGATAATACCGGGGAGATCGTCGACAAAATACAGACCTATAGTCTTGAGAATAAACCCATTATGCCCGACTTCCCCATCCCGGATGGATATACTGATGCGGATGAGTACCTGAAATTCCTTACCTATGAAGGGGCGAAATTCAGGTATGGGGACATAACAGATGATTTAACCGGGCGGATCGAATATGAACTGGGTGTGATCAGGAAAATGGGATTCCCGGGATACTTTCTCATCGTCCAGGATTTTCTGCGTGCCGCCCGTGACATGGGTGTTTCGGTTGGGCCGGGAAGAGGAAGTGCTGCCGGTTCGGTGGTGGCCTATTGCACCCGCATTACCGATATTGATCCGCTCAAATACGGACTGCTGTTTGAGCGTTTCCTGAATCCCGACAGGATATCCATGCCGGACATCGATATCGACTTCGACGAAGACGGCAGGGAAGCTGTGCTCAATTATGTGGTTGAAAAATATGGAAAGAACAGGGTTGCTCATATCATTACTTTTGGGTCCATGGCAGCTAAAATGGCTATCCGCGATGTGGCCCGCATTGAAAAACTACCCCTCGAAACAGCCATCCGGCTGTCCAAGCTGGTTCCCGAAAGACCAGGTACTACGCTTCGAAAAGCATTTAAGGAGGTCAAGGAACTCGAGAGAGAAAGACTGCATGGTGATGCCCTGGTTAAACGTACACTTCAATATGCCGAAACCCTCGAAGGATCGGTCAGACAGACCGGTTTACATGCATGCGGAATAATTATTGGCAAGCACGACCTGATAGAACATATCCCGGTATGCAAATCCAAGGAGACAGAATTACTGGTCACCCAATTCGACGGCAACCATGTGGAATCGGTGGGTATGCTGAAAATGGATTTCCTGGGACTAAAAACCCTCTCCATCATAAAGGATGCTGTTGAGCTGATCAAAGATTCCAGGGGGGTCGAGATCAATATAGATGAGTTGAGCCTCGACGATGAGGAAACCTTTAAGCTTTACAGCAACGGTGAAACAACAGGACTCTTCCAGTTTGAATCGGACGGGATGAAACGGCACCTGCGTGAGTTGAAACCGAACCGTTTTGAGGACCTGATTGCCATGAATGCCCTCTACAGGCCCGGGCCGATGGAATATATCCCTTCCTATATTAAAAGAAAACACGGGAAGGAAGAGATCAACTATGATCTGCCCATCATGGAGACCATTCTGAAAGACACCTATGGCATAACAGTCTACCAGGAACAGGTGATGTTACTCTCCCAGTCCATGGCAGGCTTCACAGGTGGTGAGGCCGATTCGCTGCGAAAAGCCATGGGCAAGAAGAAGCGAAAGATGATGGATGAGCTGAAGCAGAAGTTCATTGATGGTTGTGAAAAGAACAATATAGCAAGGAATAAAGCAGAAAAAGTCTGGACCGACTGGGAAGCATTTGCCCAATATGCCTTCAATAAATCCCACTCAACCTGCTATGCCCAGGTATCATACCAGACCGCCTGGCTGAAGGCCCACTATCCCTCAGAATTTATGGCTGCGGTGCTGAGCAGGAACATCAGCGACATTAAAAAGATCACGGTCTTCATGAGTGAGGCAAGAAGAATGGGACTTTCCGTGATGGGGCCGGATGTAAACGAAAGCAAAATCAAATTCGCCGTAACCGAAAAAGGAGATATTCGTTTTGGACTGGGAGCCATAAAAGGACTGGGTGAATCTGTCGCTGAGAAGATAATCACGGAAAGGAATGAAAACGGGAAGTATAAAAACATTTTCGATTTCGTGGAACGGGTCAACCTGCAAGCCATAAATAAGAAAAGCCTCGAAGCTCTGGCAGCATCCGGCGGATTTGACTGCTTCCAGGAACCACGCCGGGGACAATACTTTGCAGATGATGAAAAAGGCAACACTTTTATTGAAAGCCTTGTAAAGTACGGGCACAAATTTCAATATGAAAAGGACACCAATCAGCAATCACTTTTTGGTGAGGCATCATATATACATATCTCACATCCTGAGATACCACATTCAGAAGACTGGCCTATCCTGTATAAGCTTGAAAAAGAAAAGGAACTGATCGGGATATACCTGACTGCCCATCCCCTCGACAATTATAAACTGGAAATAAACCATTTCTGTACCCATTCCCTCTCTGAACTTGACGACCTGAAGAGCATGGAAGGAAACGATGTTTATATCGCAGGACTGGTGAAGGACCACAAGGAAGGATACACAAAGAATCACAATCCATACGGGCGGATCCAGATTGAGGATTACACTGACTCTTACACCTTGATGGTCTTTAACAGGGATTACGTGAATTTCAAGAATTATTTCACTAAGGGTTATGCCATCATGATCAATGCACTCGTTCAGCAGCGTCCCTTCGGGAACCGGGATGAATATGAGCTGAAGATCAGGAGGATCCTCATGTTAACGGAAGTTAAGGAGGAAATGATCAAAAGCATATCCCTCCAGGTTCCGCTGGAAAAGGTCTCGGATGATTTTATCAACAAACTTTCAGAGTACACAACATCAAAAAACGGTCACGCCATGTTGCGCCTTTTGATCTATGATAAAGATGAAAAGATCAATGTGGAAATGTTTTCCCGGAGCCAGAAAATAAACATCACCGATAATTTCCTTAAATTCCTGTTAAACGAACAGGACATAGAGTTTAAACTGAATTAGTTTTTTATTTTTGCACATTGACTCTCCTTGCAGCAAGCTGCGAGGAATCATCGATCCTTTATATAAATTTTTAATTGCGCTCGCTAACCCCGCTGCCTGCCGCGGACAATGCGCTCGCAGGATTGACTCTCCTCGCAGCAAGCTGCGAGGAATCATCGATCCTTTATATAAATTTTTAATTGCGCTCGCTAACCCCGCTGCCTGCCACGGACAATGCGCTCGCAAGATTCAATAAATACATTTTAAATATCTAAAATTAATAAGATGGCATTAGAAGTAACAGATCAGAATTTCGAAGAAATTGTCATGAAATCCGACAAACCTGTTATAGTTGATTTCTGGGCTGAGTGGTGCGGACCCTGCAGAATGGTAGGCCCCATTGTTGAAGAAATTGGCGAAGAGTATAAAGATAAAGCAGTGGTAACCAAGCTTAACGTTGACAGCAATCCGGGCACGACAGCAAAATTTGGAATCAGAAATATACCTACCGTACTTTTCTTTAAGAATGGTGAAGTTGCAGACAAGCAGGTAGGTGCTGTTCCAAAGAGCAACCTGGTTGCCAAGCTTGATGCGTTACTTTAATCATTCATATGATTTCCAATATAGCTGTATTCTGCGCTTCCAGCAGTAAAATTAATGCCATCTATTTTCAGGCTGCAGAACAACTGGGAATTCACCTTTCAAAAGATAATATTTCAGTCTATTACGGTGGGGGCAAGATGGGCCTGATGGGAAAGCTCGCCGACACCATGCTTAAATATAATGGCACCATAACCGGTGTCATTCCTGCATTTATGGTCGAACAGGGATGGGGCCACCCGGATGTGGAACAGGTTGTGGTTCCCGACATGCACGAACGCAAAAAATACCTTACAAAAATCGCCGATGCACTGATTGCGCTTCCGGGCGGTGTGGGAACCATAGAGGAACTCCTGGAGGTGATCACGCTGAAACAGCTGGGGAAAGTGCTCGCACCCATCATTATTGTTAATACCAACAGCTTCTTTGATACTTTGCTTAAATTATTCGATCAGATGATCGAGCAGGAATTTATGCGTGAAGCCCATCGGAGCCTCTGGTCTGTCGTTGATGAACCCAAAGATGTTATGGAGGCCATCCAAAATGCGCCGAAGTGGGATGGGACTATTATAAAGATTGCGCAGGTCTAGGAAGAAGTGACTAAAATGACTAAAATGACTAAAATGACTAAAATGAGCTAGAATTATTAGGACAGTTTGCTGCCAATTGTAGAATAAATAGCCAAAAATTCAGAGCATTCCTTTATCACCGGATCAAGATCCTCGCTTGAGATCCATTTCAAATCATTAATTATTTCAAGCCAATATAAAGTTTCATTTGCCTCGCTTTCACATATTTTAATTCTTGATCTGAAATCTAAACGGCTTCTTGCCCTGTTTGCTTCTCTATAATTTGCCCCAATGCTGGTTCAGGCTTTCGTTAACTGATTCCTGATTACTTGACTTTCAGCAGTTTTAGGTAGTTTTACTGATAACCGGATTATATTGACTGCAAAATTCTTCGTCCGTTTCTCCAATAACCTTGCGAACTCTCTTGGATCAGCCTCTTCAACATAAAGATCCTCTAACCCTGGTTCTCCATATTCCTTCTCCATCTCTTAAATTTTAGTCATTCTAGTCATTTTAGCTCATTCTAGTCATTTCTTCTAAAATTTTCTCCCTATCACTAAGATATCATCAATCTGCTCGATATCGCCGCGCCAGGCTTCAATCGTGCTATTCAGTATGGAATATTGTTCTTCGATGGTTTTCTCCTGCAGGTTAAGCAGCAGTTCCTTCATGGGGCCCGACTTGAACTTCTTCCCTGAATTGCCCCCGAACTGATCAGCATAACCATCTGAGAACATGTATATTGTGTCGCCTTTCTGAAGCTTTATCTCGTGGTTGGTGAAATTCTTTTTCTTCAACTCACCTACCGAACGCCCAATGGCAAACCGGTCGCCCTTGGTCTCGATCAACTCGCCATTCCTGATCAGGTAAATGGGGTTGTAAGCTCCCGAGAATTCCAGCAACATCTTATCCCTGTGGTAACAGATCAGGGTTATGTCCATACCATCCTTGACGGTGGCGGTTTCATCCTCCTGGCGCAGCGTCCTGGTGACCTCCACATCCAGGTGGTTTAAAATTTTGGCTGGCTCCAGTATATCGTATTCCTTTACGATCTTGTTCAGCATATTGTGACCAATGATGGACATAAATGCACCGGGTACTCCATGACCAGTGCAATCAACCGCTGCTATGAATTCCTTGCCTTCCTTCTCCAGTATCCAGTAAAAATCACCACTCACAATATCCTTTGGCTTAAATAAAATGAAGGTATCCTCGAACGGAATCTCAGGAGGTAAAATAGCAAACTGGATCCTTTTAGCATACTGGATGGAATCGGTGATGTCCTTGTTCTTCTCTGCCAGCTCCTCTTTCTGGGCCACCACCACGGCCGTCCTTTCCTTAACCCGCTCTTCCAGGATCCGGTTCTCCCGCCTTAGCTTCTGCTCCCTCCACTTGATCCAGGTCAGGATAACTACTCCCGCAATGAATACGCAGATCAGGATAAACCACCATGTGGCATAAAATGGCGGCCGGATCTGGAAAGCATAGCTGACCGGTTCCCTGTTCCATAAACCGTCACTGTTGCACGCCTTCACCTGGAATATATATTTACCGGGCTTAAGGGCAGGATAGGTGGCCGTGGTCTGCTCCGTCTCGGGCAACCAGTCGATATCGGCGCCTTCCAGTTTATACTGGTAGCGAACCGCCTCGGGATTGGTCAGGCAGATACTGGTATAATCAAAGATGATGGAGTTCTCATTAAAACTGAGCTTCATCCCCTCCTCCATGGGACGGTCTTCTAAATTTACCCGCAAATTGATGATATGGGTTAACGGATCAATTCCGGTCCTGGTCTCCAGGCCGGGACTGTACCTTGTAACTCCCGCCACCGTTCCAAACCAGAGGTTCCCATCCGCATCACAAAAGGACGCATTGTTTTTGGTTTCTATACCCACAAATCCATTTTTCCTGGTATAGCTGTATATTTTATCTTTCTCCCGGTCAAGCTTATTCAGTCCCAGGTTGGTCCCGAAATATAAATTGTTCAGGTCATCCACTTCGATGAGCGTAATCAGGTTGGCCATCAGCCCGTTCTGGCGGGAATAATGAAATTTTATCGTATCGCTCTCTATAGCAAATACACCCTGTCCTTCCGTCCCCACCCAGATCAGTCCGTCCTGGTCCTCCGTAATACATGTAGGTGTAAAGTTATTTCCCAGGTCAACCACCAGGGCCGTATCCCCGACAATTTTAGTTAATCCCTTGCCCTTCGAACCCACCCATACCAGGTCCCGCGAATCGGCATACAATGCAGATATATCAGTGCCGGCCAGCCCATGGATCTGTGTCAGGCGCTGCACTGAACGTGTGTCGATATCATAAAAAAGCAACCCGTCGGTCGTTCCCACCCAGAGATTGTTCCGTGCGTCGATCTCCATGGCTGTCACGATCTGCTGGGTGTTATAAGAATTCAGTAAAAAGCTGTAAGAAAACCTGTCTGTCCGGGGATTGTATTCGAAGGTCCCATTGGCAGATGTACCCAGCCAGATATTGCCATCCCGGTCCTCGTCGATAAACCTGATCTGGTCGCCAATGGTATACTGCCCGGAGGTGAGGTGCCGGAACCCCCGATCCTCTCGTCCCGACAGATCCAAAACAGAAATCCCTCCATTGGTACCGAACCAGAATTTGCCATTCCGGTCCTGGTGAACGGCCCACACCTGGTTGTTGATCAGGCCGCTTTCTTCCGACCACGAGACAAAGTGCTCCCCCTTATAGATCGATAATCCATGTTCATTGGTACCGATAAGGAGATTACCTTCAACATCCTCGTAAAAACACCTGATCTTGTTGTCCTGGAGTCCGTTCCCGGTATTGAAATTTTTCAGTTCCGCATTGATCATTGTGATGCCGCCTCCCCAGGTACCCACCCAGATATTGCCGCGGCTGTCTTCGAACAAACTGCTTACAAAATTATGTGCCAGCCCGTCCTTCATGGTGAAATAGGTTAGTTCTTCCGCTACCGGATCATATTTTTTCAGGCCATCATTGTAGGTTCCAAACCAAAAGTTCCCCTGGCTGTCCTCAATTACCGAAGTAACCTGGTGATACCCCAATCCATGGATAAGTATTTTCTCAAAATCATTTTCACCAGGTAAATATTTCTGGATGCCGATATCTGTCAGAAGGAACAGGCCACCATCCTGCGATAAATACAGCTTAAAAACACGATCGCTCAGCCTCCTTCCGCTGAACTGCTCGTACCTGAATTCTCCGCGCGGAGCATCCGGATTAAATATTACCAATGCTCCCGAACTGGCAGTAGCGATCCATAAACTCCCTGCAGTGTCAAGTGAAATAGAGGTGATATCGCTCCCCAGCATATATGAAATGCCTTCCAGCCGTTCGAATGTCTCACCATTAAACCGTGTAATACCACCACCGATATGACCCATCCAGATATTGTCAAACTGGTCCCGGTAGATGGTCTGCACACCATTCACGGCCAGTCCGTCTTCGGTGGTAAAGTTTTCAATGGCCGTACCATCGAAACGCGACACACCGCCTTCGGTCCCCAGCCAGATATAATCGTTATGGTCCTGGATGATGGCATACACCTTACTCTGGGCAAGGCCCTGCCTGACGCTGTAATTATCGAAAAAATAGGTTTGTGAAAAAACAGGTACGGATAAACCAATAACAATCAGAAGACTGCATAGCCTTGAAGTGGTCATTGAAATGTGGGTTTCACCACGCAAACGCAAACGCAAGCGCAAGCGCTAACGCGGATATTAATATTCCTTGGTAATGAAAAAGAATGTCCCATCCTCATCTTCCAGTCCTGCAATCTTCCCGAACTGCGGCTTCTGCTGTTTATTCTTCACAACCGCACTGGTCACCTTGTTCACTATGCTCTCGATCGGGATGCATGCATCCGGATTATTGGCCAGCGAGTTGGCAAACGTCCTGGTAAACTGCGAATTATCCACAGCCAGCTCATAACCTGCCGATGAAAATACCTGGGACGATTTGAAACGCGTGGCCTGCCAGTCGTCACAGCTCCTGATCTTATTCTCCGACCGCATGGCCTGGTAGAAGCTGGGCCCCGATTCACAGGCATCGGTGATCACCAGGGTATGGGTAACCGAACTTGAATATGACTGCAACGAGGCCTTCAACGCATTGACATTGAAGTAGGTAAACTCATCATCACGGCGCGCATCAGTCGGGATCCAGTAACCGGTTTCGTTAACGAATTTGCCATGACCGGCGTACCATATCAGCAGTGAATTAACCCGGTTACTCCTGACCAGGTCGCGCAATTCGATAGAGAAGAACCGCTCAATATCGCTCTTCGTCATGTCTTTCTTATGGATGAAATTATGTACCTGGTACTTGGCCAGTGCCGATTTCATCAGGGTGATGTCTTTGGTCGGACCTTCCAGGCTGGCAAAGGTCTCATAATCGGAATTCTCGATAAAAATCGCCCAGGTCTTCCCCATCGGGTTTTTCTCCGATATCAATGCGGCTTCACGGTTCAGGTTAAATTCAGAGTTGGTCCGGTTTCCATAAACATCAGTCACAACCACATTGATCTTATTCTTATTCATGATACTGATATTGGCCGAGAAGGTCGGATTCAGCTCATCCGGGATATAGCTGGCCACCATATCATTGATCCTGATGCTTTCGATCAGGCTTTCGTCCTCAATACGGCCCTCAACATAAACTGACGGATCGTTTGAATCAAGGTAGATCTCCCCGTTATCAGACGCATACGGGGCAATGATTAATACAACCGGCGCATTCACCTCGGTCAGCGAAACGGTATACACATTATTTTTTGTATTGCCATATACATCGGTAGCCGATATGGTGATGCTTTCCTTGTTGCCAATTTCGAACGCCGCAAGGAACTCAAACGCTTCGGTATCTTCATTTTTCTGGAACGGTACCTGAAGCTTATCAATAAAAATCGTTTTCAGATCACTCTCATCTTCAATTTGTCCCTTCAGAGACACTATTTTCGAACCCGTCGGAAAATGTAGCGTCTCCGCGTTGCGCGGTGCAGGATCGAGGATAACGATCACCGGTTTGTTCGTTTCGCGGTACAGTTCAAATAACCTGCCACCTGCCTCTTCGATCAGCGCCTTAGCCTGCTTATCATGCTCCGACATGGGCAGTAACGCTTCATAATCCTTAATGGCCGATTTGAAATCACCGATCTGCTCATATGAATAAGCACGCTTAAACAGCGCCCCGGCGTTCTGCGGATTCAACAGGATCACCTTGGTAAAATCGTTGATAGCATTGGGGTGCTGGGTGAACTCCTGGTAGTAACATCCACGTATATAATACATCTCCTCATCATTCTGGTCCATCAGCAGGTTCTTCGAAATATCATTAATCGCACTCGGATAATCGAGCTTCTTCACATAGATCTTACTGCGTACATAATAGGCTTCACGGCTGTTCTGATCGATCTTAAGCGCCTGGTTTACACGGAATAACGCTTCTTCCAGCTTGCCCAGCCTGATCCTCACGTCGGCCACGGCAATCAGTGCATCGATATTTTTATCGTCTCTCCGGATGGATTTCTCATAATCCTCTTCGGCAAATTCCAGCTTTCCAAGTTTATCATTGATGGTCCCCCGGAGATAAAAATTCTCAGATGTTTCTTTCAGGCCCAGCGCAGCATTGCACTCTTCCAGTGCCTCATTATATTTCCCCTGGGCCAGGTAGGTTCTGGAGAGCACCTGGTAGGCTTCCATGTTCGTTCGCTTCAACTCCAGTGCCACATTGATCCTCTCGATAGCTTTTTCGTACTCACCAATTTCGTAATAAAGCCTTCCCGCATGATATAAAATTTCTGTTTTATACACGAAAGTCGAGGCCCTGTCGTAATCTTCGGCCGCTTCCTTCAGCCTGCCAGTCTTCTCAAACGCATCGGCGCGGGCAATATAAGCCTTGTCGAAATCGGGATCCAGCTCGATTGCTTTGGTGAACTGGTCGATGGCATCGGCATAGTTCTCTGTAAATACAAACTCTTCCCCTGCCTTGAAATGCTTCTTGGCATTCTGGGCGAGCAATGAAGAGGAAAGAAGGATGAAACAAAATAGCGCAAATAATCTGTGTGGTGTCATTATTTTAATATTTTCAGAATAAACCATTATACGGACGTGTAACCTGTTATGTTACAATTATTTCCGGCTAATTAACAAAGATAGTTATTTTCTGCTATTGAATGAGTACAAATATCATTCCATCAATTGCTGTAGTAAATAGAAAGTTGCGCGGTTGAAATTTCGCGTTTTTCTGCTGCGGGAGTGCTTAGTACCGGGGCCTTTATTCCGTCTTTGAATTCTTTGTTGCCTGTGAATACGCGGGCTTCATCCCACAATCCGCTTTCGATGAATTGATTCAGCGTGAAGGCTCCTCCTTCTACTATAACTGATTGTATTTCTTTATGATACAGATGTTTTATTATTTGCGGGACCAATGAGCCCGGTGCGGATACGTCGATCCATTCCAGGTTTTGTTCCGTTTTGTTTTCGCGGGACATGATTATTGTGCCGGCTGATGTGTCCATTACTCTGTGGCCGGGTGTTACGCGGCTTCGGCGGTCTACGATAATGCGCACCGGGTTTTTGCCGGGCCACTCCCTGACAGTTAATGAGGGATTGTCTTTGAGCACTGTCTCCGAACCCACCAGGATAGCCTGCTCTTCCGAGCGCCATTTGTGCACCAGGATGCGTGCTTTTTCATCGGTGATCCAGTTGATTTCGCCTTTTTCGGTGATATCCCTCTTTACGTCGATAAATCCGTCCCGGGTTTGTGCCCATTTCAGGATAACGTATGGTCGTTTCTCCTGGTGGAAGGTAAAGAAGCGCCTGTTCAGGTGGAGGCATTCCTGTTGCAGGATCCCTGTGGTGACGTTCCTGCCGGCGGCTATTAATGCTTCAATTCCCCTGCCGGCTACGAGGCGGTTCGGGTCGGTGGTCCCGATAACGATGTTGGGGATCTCTTTTTCTATTATGAGTTGCGAGCAGGGAGGTGTTTTTCCCTGGTGACTGCAGGGTTCGAGGTTAACGTAGAGTGTAGATTCTTTCAGCAGCGACTGGTTTTGCACCGAGGCGATGGCATTCACCTCGGCATGTTCCTTGCCGTATTCCTGGTGGAATCCTTCTCCTATGATAAGTTCATGTGGTTGTTGGATGTCATCACTGGTGCCTGCTTTCCCGTTGTTCTGGTTGGTGCCTGCACCGATGATCCTGTTTTGATGAACAATCACACACCCTACCATAGGATTCGGGGCCACCCGGCCGAGTCCTTTTGCCGCCAGTTCGAGGCACCGTCTCATG
>JADHVS010000100.1 GCA_016783865.1 Bacteroidales bacterium | reverse complement strand
AAAAACTATCGATTTACATTTGTCAGTTCTGTCGATTTATGTGGAAATATTCAAAATATCAGTACTGAATATTATACAAATCCTGATCCCCCTGCACAGCCGGAATTAGTTACTGTGACAGCAAACAGAAAAATTTCATTTGGTGTAGGCATGCGGTTTCAATACAATTTCAGGAAAAAGCTGAGTTATTCCATATCAGGTATACTCCTGGATAAAGGATATGGCCTCACTTTTGAGCAACAAATGACCGATAATAGCATTATTAAGCTAAGAGACCGGAACGGGAGATTATATTTAAGCCTGCCTGTCGAGTTGGTCTACAAATTTCTTGATAATGCAGGATCAAGCCTTTATATAAAACCAGGAGCATCTGTTGATATCGATTTTCATCAGACCCCCGGATACAAACAAATAGGATCAAGTTTCATTTTGGGTATAGGCATGTCAATTCCTGTTAATGAAAAATTAACCATCTCAATTGAGCCAACAGTAAGATATGCTATGTTTAACTATGCTGAGGAGATACAATTTGTGCCGGACAAGTATGATGATTACAAACCATTCTCTGCAGGCATTATGGTTTGTATATCACAACTATCATTTTAATTTTCCTGGATTTATCCACCTGTATACCGACCGGTCAGAAAGGTTTTTCAGCCGCTTGAATCCATAAATCCACAAAAAGACCAGGAAAGGAACGAAGGCTAATACAAGGTAGGGATGGCCCGACATGAGGATGAAATCATATATCCCATGAAATAATATTGGCATTAGCAAGGCCTTGACTAACTGCCGCTTACGCTCTTTAGGGTAGAATTTGGCAACCCCCACCCTGTATCCCATGATGATCCCGAACAATGCATGTGCCGGAACGGCTGTAAAAGCACGGGTTAGTCCAACCTGGAATCCCCCATTAATAACATAGAGCAAGTTCTCAACTGCAGCAAATCCGAGGGAAACAAACGTAGCATACACAATACCATCAAACTTCTCATTAAAGTGCCTGTTGTTCCAGAAAATCAGCATCAGAGCGGCAAACTTGAAAAGTTCCTCTGTAAACGCCGCAACCACAAAAGCATTCCAGGCTGCCTGCACATAACCGGAGAGATAGTACATTGTTATCTCCAGTATCCGCTCCACATAAATAACAGGCATGGTTATAAAACCACCTGCCAGCAAAGCCACCACAAGCCACCAGAATGGTTCTTTCTCATATTTATCCCTGTAGTACAGGTAGAAAGCTATGATAATAACCGGAGCGAGAGCAATAGCAAACAAACCCATATATATATTTTTTATTGTTCCAGTCTCGATACACTCAATACACCCTTGATCTTAGCCAGCCTTTTTATAAGCACATCCAGGTGGCCGGTGTCCTTAACAAATAAAGTGATCGATCCCTCAAACATTCCTTCATTAGAATCAATCGAAACCGACCGCATATTGACTTTTAAATCCTTTGATATAGCATCTGAGATCCGGCTCAGGATACCCATGTCATCTATCCCTGTTATCCGTATCGATGCCGGCAGATATATCTGTTTATCTGTTTCAGACCATTGCGCCTTTACCACACGGTAACCATACCTGGAGATTAACTGGGCGGCATTAGGGCAATTTACCCTGTGAATGGTAATCCCGGATCCAATAGTAACAAATCCAAAAATATCATCCCCGATGATCGGATTACAGCACTTCGACAATTTATATTCTATCTGGTCCAACTGCTCATCTATGACGAGGTAATCATCCTGCCTTATACCGGGTGAAACCATTTTTTCAACCATCTCCTCCTCTATCCTGTCGGGTTGTTTCGCCCTGGTCTCTTTATCAACCGCGGTCAATAGTTCCTTGATCTCCAGCACATCAATCTTCTCCGTTGCTATCTGATAATAGAGATCCGTGGCTGTTTTGAATTTGTAATGTCTAAGGAGGTTATTTATATTCTGATCCTCAAATTCAATTTTCCAGTTTTTGAACCGACGTCTCAAAATGTCTTTGCCGGCAGCCGCCTGGGCCAGTGTTTGTTCCTGTAAGGCTTGCCTGATCTTACCTTTCGCTTTTGTAGAAATCACAAACTGTAACCAATCCTGTTTGGGTTTCTGGTTTTTCGATGTCATGATCTCCACCTTGTCACCATTGCTTAATTCATGCCTGATAGGTACACTCCTATTGTTCACCCTGGCACCCACACAGGTTGATCCAACATCGGTATGCACATCGAATGCGAAATCCAATATCGTGGCCCCGGCCGGGAATTTTTTCAAATCTCCCTTGGGAGTAAAAACAAAGATCTCCTTGTTATACAAACTAATCTTAAAATCATCCATTATCTCATCCGCTTCAGGTTCGGGATTTTCAAAAATCTCCCTGATACGGTTCATCCAATCCTCCAATTCCTGCTCTTCCTTCCCTCCTTTATACTTCCAGTGAGCTGCAAGTCCCATTTCAGCAATCTCATTCATTCGCCCTGACCGTATCTGCACTTCCACCCACCTGCCCCCCGGCACGACCACAGTGGTATGCAACGATTCATAACCATTCGATTTAGGAATAGATATCCAGTCTCTCAAACGGTTCGGATTTGGTTGATAGAAATCTGCTACAATAGAATAGGCCCTCCAGCAATCTGCCCTCTCCCTCTTATCATCGCTTTTTATGATGATCCTGACTGCAAAAATGTCGTAGATCTCTTCAAAATCGACTTTCTGCCTTTTCATCTTCGACCAGATTGAATTGACAGATTTAGTCCTTGCCTTAATATCAAATGTGAATCCCTGCTGCTCCAATTCACCTTTGAGCGGCTTGATGAATTCACGAATAAAGCGATCCCTGGCCCCCCTGGTCTCCTGGAGTTTATCAGTCACATGCTGAAAGGCCTTTGAATCGGTGTATCTCAGCGACAGGTCCTCCATCTCTTCTTTGATATTGTAAAGCCCGAGGCGATGGGCCAGCGGTGCATAGATATACGAAACTTCAGCTGCGATCCTGAGCTGCTCAGCCCGGTCAACACAGTCAAGTTTTCTCATGTGATACAACCGGTCGGCGAGGCGAACCAGGATCACCCGTATATCACTGGACATGGTAACCAGGAGGCTTCTGAAGTTTTCCCCCTGATCATTGGATTTCTGGGTGTCGATCCCTGATATCTTATCTAATCCACCAATGATCTTAATGATATCTTCAGGAAATTCGTTCTGAATATCTTCAAATGAGATGGTCTGATCAGTAATAAAATCGAAAAGGAGGGCACTAACAATGGATTGTATCCCCAGTCGCATTTCATTCACAACAATCATTGCTACTCCAAGAGCATGAAAAATGGTCAGTTCCCCCAGCTTCTCCTGCCGGTCAATGCATGCCTTGAGAGCCATATTAAATGAACGCTTGATCAAACTGATTTCGTCCTTGTCCATATCCGGGCTGGCGGAACGGATCAGTGCCCTGTATTCCCTTAAAATTCGCTGGTCTTTTTTCAGGTCTTCAAGCGTTGGCTTCATCTCGGGCCTCCTCACGATGTGATCATCAAATGTATAATTAATATGACTATTTTTAAAAGAAAATTTAAAGTCAGCCTTATTATGAAGAGACGGAAGATCCCGCATACCTATGTCATCGTTTTTTACGTGATATGCATCTCCGCCATCCTTACATGGTTCATACCAGGCGGCGAGTACAAGGAGCAACAGGTTTTACAGGAAGGGGTGGAAAAAACAGTCATGGTATATGAAAAAGCTGAAAGCTCACCTCAGACCTGGCAGGTTTTTTCAGCCATCTTCAAAGGTTTTGTCAAACAGTCCGGAATCATTGTATTTATCCTGCTTATTGGCGGCGCCTTCTGGATCATGAATGAAAGCAAATCCATTGATATGGGCATTTTCAGCTTTCTGAAATTCACACGAAAGTTTGAAAGGAACAGGCTGATCAGGGCCATTGGAGTCGACAACATCATCATAACCATGGTGATGCTCATTTTTAGTGTTTTTGGAGCTGTTTTCGGGATGAGTGAGGAGACCATTGCCTTCGTGATCATAATGGTACCGCTGGCCATCTCCATGGGATACGATTCAATAGTGGGTGTGTCGATGTGTTTTGTTGCAGCCGGCCTGGGTTTCGCAGGTGCCATACTCAATCCCTTTACCATCGGGATTGCCCAGGGTATTGCTGAACTCCCCTTGTTTTCAGGGATTGAATACCGGATCGTATGCTGGATTATTATCAATATTGTAGGGATCGGTTATGTACTGCGATATACTGCAAGGATCAGGAAAAATCCTGAGAGATCACCTGTATATGAAACAGATGCCTACTGGCGGCAAAATCATAAAGAAGGTAGTGAGGAATTGGAATACTTTACACCGGTGGCTGCCTGGATCATATACGGTGTCATACTGGCCGGATTGATCTTATTTTCTGTTTTTTCTCCCTTGACCGAATTAAAGATCGGGGATACTGAAGGAGGATCCGGGACAATCTGGACATTCCCGGCTGTGCCTGTTATTACTGGTCTGTACGCGCTCTCAGCTTTACTTGCACTCAGGAAATCGGTCCATTTCTTTATTCTGAACCTGTTGGGTTATACTATTCTTTTCCTGATCATTGGTGTGATGGGTTATCAGTGGTATATCATGAAGATTGCCACCCTCTTTTTTGCGATGGGACTCTTTGCAGGAATAGCCATGAATCACTCGCCTAATAAGATCACCCATCTATTTCTTGAGGGCGTAAAGGATATTTTACCGGCAGCCCTGATCGTTGGACTGGCAGGTGGGATTATTGTCGTATTGGAGGATGGAAAGATCATAGACACAATCCTGCATGCAGCCTCCTCTTCCATGAAAAATTTTGGGAATATAGCGTCAGTTAGCATCATGTATATGATCCAGACAGTGATAAACATTTTTATCCCTTCCGGATCAGCCAAGGCAGCCCTTACAATGCCCATTATGGCGCCATTTTCTGATCTGATCGGGCTATCCCGGCAGGCAACCGTTCTGGCCTTTCAATTTGGCGATGGATTTACCAATATGATTACGCCTACATCAGGTGTTCTGATCGGTGTATTAGGTGTAGCAAGGATCCCTTATGAGAAATGGCTCAAGTGGGTGACGCCATTTATGATCATACTAATGATACTGGGATTGTTGCTGCTTATCCCAACCGTAACAATGAAATTGAGTGGATTCTAGGGTCATTTCCAGCATACAATTACCTATTAGTCATTCCGAACCTGCCTGCCCTGCCTGCCCCGATGAAGATCGGGGATGCAGATCAGGGTTTCGGAATCTACTGGTTTGCAAGGAGATGCTGAAACAAGTTCAGCATGACATCCTGATGTTTCAGGGTTGATTTGATACTATCCTCTACAGCGGTTTATCTAATGCTGACCCCAAGTCCTGCCGTAACCACATTATAATTGGCCCTTGTGTAGTCAACATGAAGAGTTATAACCGCGAATTTAAACCTTACCCCGACATTTAACCTGGGCTTCATGATGCCTCCATCCTGGTTTTTTATTTCAATATCAAATGGATCCATTTCAACCTGGTCGGGTCCGACCGAAAGCTGGGGATTATTTGCACCAACCAGTACTGCAGTTGGAACAGGGAATGGTCCTTTCAGTAAAAAATTCGCTTTGGATACACTGATGCCAGCTCCACCATAAAAACATACTACAGGAAGGTTGGCTGAAACCAGCAGGCCAGCAGTATGGCTTTTAAACTCAAGATCCAGGGCCTGTTCATCCCAATCCGGTACGGGAGTGGCACCGAAATCTTCAACGGCACTAAGGTCCGCAGGAGTTATGGCTGGAAGGTCAGCATGAACTTTCATCTTTGTGTATCCGTACATGATACCGAAGTTCAAGACGGGTAGTTTATTGACACCTGGTATCCACTGTTTCAGATCGTGCTTAAAACCAATTCCCCAAAGATCAAATTTTCCGACATTTCTGAGATTTACCGTTGGCATATATCGTCCCATCACTTCGGTTCCCTTGATCAGCCCAAGGCTTGCGTTAATCATTGGAGAGGGCACCATCTTGAAACCAACACCACCAGGGTGATCGTAAAGGTCTATTTCCCGTTCCCCGATAACCGGTACATCATAAGCATATCCAATGGTTGGCCCGGATCCCTTCTCGCCGGAAAAGGTTTTTGCAATATTATCATCATACCTGATATTATCCGATAAACCTATGTCATCCAGGTTATAGGTCAGATGATCCTCAGGGGCAATTGCGACATTAAAGGTAAAAGTGATATCAAATCCACCTATTTTATGCGGTTTGGCCGTGTTATACCATCCGGCATTCAAATTGGCACCGATGGAATTTGTAAGAGGACGAATGTATTCCGTCATCATAAGCTCTGCATCTTCCACACCACCCCCAAGGATAACACCAATCTGGTTGAATTGGGAATGAGCCATTCCTGCTGAAAAAATAAGCGTTGTACCGGCTATAAAAAACTTGCGTATTTTAGATTTCATGTCGTGAATTTTTATTGATTTTGCGATATAAAGTTATTAATATTCCGGAATTGATGTAATATTGAATAAGACCAGTGTAGTTATTAAAAGGATGCATCAGGTTTCGATACTCTTTATGGTTTATTCATTATTTTTACCGAAAATAGTATCATGGAGATACCCAACCAGCCATTAGCTGACAGGATGAGACCCACCACCCTGGACGATTTTATTGGTCAGGAGCACCTGGTTGGTAAGGGTGCAGTCATCAGGAAAATGATTGAGTCGGGAACGGTTGCGTCATTTGTTTTATGGGGACCGCCAGGTGTTGGAAAAACGACCCTCGCCAGGATAATAGCCAACCAGCTTGAACGGCCCTTTTATTCTCTCAGCGCCATTAACTCCGGTGTTAAGGATGTACGGGAGACAATCGAAAAAGCGAAAAAGGTACAATTCTTTAACAAGCCCAATCCGATCCTGTTTATCGATGAGATACACCGGTTCAGTAAGTCCCAGCAGGATTCACTACTGGGAGCAGTGGAACAGGGAATTATTACACTTATTGGGGCCACAACTGAAAATCCGTCTTTCGAGGTTATTTCACCGCTTTTATCCAGGTGTCATGTATATACGCTCAACCATCTGAGTAAAGAAGATCTGACCAAACTTACAGAAAGGATTTTAAAGCAGGATGTCCTGCTGAAACAGCTTCAGATTGAAATATTAGAGTCTGATGCCATGTTCCGGTTTTCGGGAGGTGATGCCAGGAAACTCCTTAATATTATAGAGCTTATCGTAAATGCAGATGTGGCGGAACATAAGGATAAACCGGAGAAGCTGAAAATTTTAATTACCAACGACCGTGTAAAGGATAAGCTCCAGGAAAACATTGCCACGTACGATAAGGATGGGGAACAGCATTATGATATCATATCGGCCTTTATTAAAAGCATCCGTGGCAGTGACCCAAATGCTGCTGTTTACTGGCTGGCCAGGATGGTTGAAGGAGGTGAAAAGCCTGAATTTATTGCCAGGCGGCTGTTGATTCTGGCTGCCGAAGATATCGGCCTGGCCAATCCAAATGCCCTCTTGCTTGCGACAAATTGTTTCCAGGCAGTTCACATGGTGGGCTGGCCGGAGTCAAGGATCATCCTCTCAGAGGCGGCTATTTACCTGGCGACTTCACCCAAGAGCAATTCCGCCTACCAGGCCATCAACGGGGCCCAGGAGCTTGTTGCAAAATCAGGTGACCTGTCTGTCCCGCTTCATATTCGAAACGCTCCTACTAAGCTTATGAAGGAACTTGGCTATGGAAAGGATTATAAATATGCCCACAGCTATGATGGTAATTTTGTTATCGACGATTTTCTTCCAAAAGAGATATTGGAGACTAAATTATATGATCCCCAGGATAATGCCCGGGAGGATGAAATTAGAGTGAGACTCCGTAATTGGTGGAAGAAAAAATACAATTACTGAGATGTTGCAGGTTACAGGTTGGTGTGGGAATTGGGTGTGGGTTTTGATAATATTAGTTGATAGTGGATCACAAATTCCATAGATTTACGTTACTTAATTTGTTAAAGGTACCAGGTAGCAGACACCTAGCAACCAGTACCTAGCAACTAGTAATTTAAATAAAAGCAAATGAGCTCAGCATTAGAGTGTATTCCATTCATAAAGCATCTCGACTTCAATAACTTCTTCCTCATTGCCGGCCCATGCGTTGTGGAGAGTGAGGAAGTATGTGTTGAAGTGGTGCGGACTGTAAAAAATATTACTGAAAAACTTAAGATCCCATATATCTTTAAATCTTCTTACAGGAAGGCCAACAGGTCAAAAATCGATTCATTTACCGGGATAGGTGACAAGAAAGCCCTGGAAGTATTAAAAAATATCAGTATCGATTTTGAAGTCCCGGTATTGACCGATATACATACGACCGAAGAGGCAGAACTGGCTGCCAGGTATGTTGATGTTCTGCAAATCCCTGCCTTCCTGAGCAGGCAGACAGAATTGCTTATAGCGGCTGCCAAAACCGGGAAATTCATAAACATTAAAAAGGGACAATTTATGGCTCCTGCCTCAATGTCCTTTGCAGCACGGAAAGTCATCGATAGTGGCAACAACAATATCATGATTACCGACAGGGGAACCATGTTTGGCTATCACGACCTGATCGTAGATTATCGCGGCATTGCAGAGATGAAAGAAATAGGATTTCCCGTGGTGCTTGATGTGACTCACTCCCTTCAGCAACCCAACCAGGAATCAGGGGTTAGCGGAGGAAAACCTGATATGATTGAGACCATTGCCAGGGCAGGGATTGCCGTAGGGGTTGATGGTCTTTTTATTGAAACCCACCCCGATCCTTCCAATGCAAAATCGGATGGTGCCAATATGTTGCCCCTTGGTCAGCTTGAAGCGCTCCTGACGAAACTGGTTAAGATCAGAAAAACCATTGTCGAGTTGGATTAATGGGACTGGTTGTCTAAATTTATGATGAACCGTATGAGTAATTATGAATCAATTGCATTTGTAACAATTTATAAATCATATCGATGAAAAGAATAGCTTATCCATTTTTTGCCACACTGTTTATCCTGGGCTCAATTATAAATTCTTCTTCACAGACGTTAAGTAAAGAAGAGATCCTCGAAAATTATTTCCAGGTGATCGGACAGGATAAAATAGTGAAGGTCCAAACGGCAGTTGCCACAGGCGTTACGATCCAGGATAGCCAGGAAACATCATTTAAACAAATTCAAAAAAGACCTGATAAAGCCTACCTGGAAATTTTATTGCCCGCAGGGGAAATAATCAAGCAGGGTTATGATGGAGTAAACGGATGGATGCTGGCCTCATGGATGAATACAGCAGAACCGGTGACACTTACCGGTCCCGATCTTAAAACCATCCAGGAGGTGGGTAATATTGACGGAGATTTGTGGAACTGGAAAGAGAAGGGCCACAAACTGATCTATTCCGGGGAAAAGGATTATGGTGATAAAAAGGTTCATTTATTGCGCCTTATGAAAACCGACGGTGATACTGATGAGTTGTTTATCGGCACTGAAGATTATTTACTTTACAGGATGAACCGGGTTACCAACATCAATGATTCGCCGGTTACTGTAGAGGTTTTGTTCAGTGATTACAGGGAGACAGATGGTATCATGATGCCATTCAAGGTGGAACAAAGGTTTAATGAAATCCAGGGAATGGTAGTAGAATTCCAGGAAATTAAGTTCAACATGGCTGTGGATGATAAGATTTTTAAACGACCGGAATAAACCATCCTGAATGGTGAAGGCCGCTTCTTTGAGGAAGCAGCCTTCATAAAACAGCAAGTCTGTAAGCCAGGTTCTGTTAACCGCACTGCGGAGATTCTATCATTTATCTGATCGACCTACCCCCCGGCATCGGGCGAGCAACCCTCAATTGCCGGTATATGTGGTCTTTCAACCCACAAGGCGAACGGCTGTACCGGTCACCCGGCACACCGGTGAGCTCTTACCTCACCTTTTCACCCTTATCCGCCGGCTGGCGGACGGTTATTTTCTGTTCCGCTACTATACCCTTTCAGACATCTTCTTTTCAGAAGTGTGGTGCTCTGTGTTGCCCGGACTTTCCTTCCTCAAATACATTTGAGAACGATAGAACGACTTGCTTAAGTACAAAAGTACTCAAAATATTGAATATTGAATTTCGAACTCCGAATTACGAAGTACTTCATAATTCTAAATTCGTTATTCGACATTCGACATTTCATAAGATCACCATAGTAGCCCCATATCCGTATTCCTTAAAGGATGCATCCTGGTAACGTAGTTCAGGGTAGTCTTTGTCGAGTTTTCTCAGGATCTCGTATTTGAGCGTGCCCTGCCCTACTCCATGGATAAAGACTATTCTCCTGAGCTTTTGCTTTTTAGCTTCATCAATGGATTTTTCAAATTTTTGCAATTGTAGTTCAAGTTTATCCCCGTTTGATAGTCCTGTCTCATTATCAAGCAACTCATGGATGTGCAGGTCGACCTCCATTATGTCACTTACCTTTTTCTCAACCTTTGTGCTTCTCACAGGTTGAACCAGGTCATTCTTTTGTTTAATCAGTTTTTTACCCTCTTTTTCGATGCTTCTCAGATAGCTTAATGATTCATCTCTAAGCGAAAATATAGCAACCTGCCCGTCGAAGAAATCATTCTCTTCAAGGTACTCACCCTGTATGAGCGAACTGCACCTGATTTCAACAAGGCTTGAAACCGGCTTCCTCCCATCATAAAAACCACTCTTATAGGAGATGTACTGCACCTGATAGGCAAGTACATATCCCGGATCAGATATTTTAATTCCTTCAAGATGAATCTTGGTATTGGGCTCCAGGGTGCCTGATTGCCTGAACAACTCCTGGGTCATTTTCCTTTCGGCAACCAGGTATGAAAGATGATAATTGGTATCATTAATCAAAAAGAGGTTGTAGGAATAGGGATTGCCGGTTGGATTGATGGTTAAATATACCTGGTCTGTGTTTTCCTGATCTGCATTCTCCGGTAAGGTTTCCTTTTGTATATTTCCCTTTGCTGGTTCATACTTATCTTCTGATCCATGCCTTATTTTACTAAGATTTGTCCCGTTTTCTTCCAGGATGAGATCTTTAAGCATGGCAGGTACCTCAAATCCATCCTCAGTTTCAACCATTACTTTTGAAGGATCGATAAACCGGGTAACCACACCTCCACCCACATCGTTAAGGAATTTAACTTTGTCTCCTATCTTCATTTGAATCCTGCGAGCGCATTCCCCGTAGCTTGCTGCGGGGTTAGCGAGCGCAATTAAAAATTTATATAAAGGATCGATGATTCCACGCAGCTTGCTG
Source organism: Bacteroidales bacterium (assembly GCA_016783865.1). The sequence goes on along the minus strand of JADHVS010000100.1, from coordinate 4,576 downwards.
CGTGGAGAGTCAATATATATTTTGTGACAAAATTAAGTAATTTTATCACCCGCTAAAAACATTATTGTGTCTTCAATCCCTGGTTTAAATATAAACATTGATCATTACAATTACGATCTGCCGGATGAGAGAATTGCAAAGTATCCTCTCAGGAAACGGGATGAGTCGAAATTGCTGATCTATGATAAGGGAAATATCCATCATGAGCATTTCAGAGATCTGCCCGGCATGGTAACTGACAAGGATATGCTGGTATATAATAACACCAGGGTTATACAGGCCAGGATACATTTTATTAAATCTTCCGGAGCAAACATTGAAATATTCTGTCTTGAACCGGTTGAGCCTCCAACATATGAGCTGGCCTTTGCAGCCACCCAAACCGTCTCCTGGAAATGCTTAATTGGAAATGCGAAAAGATGGAGGCAGGGAGAGCTAATAAAATCAGTTGAGATAAATGAGCATAAAATATTGCTCAAAGCAATTCAAAATGAAAGATTGGAAGGAGAATGGATCATTCAGTTTGAGTGGAAACCTGCTTCACTTACTTTCAGTGAAGTGCTGGATCAAATTGGCAAAACACCTATACCTCCCTACCTGAATCGTGAATCTGAATCCTCTGATAAAACCAACTATCAGACAGTTTATTCCAGGTACCAAGGTTCGGTTGCGGCCCCTACTGCCGGACTGCATTTTACTGATGATGCCCTGAAGAAATTGCTGGAAAAAAGGATACCCCGGATGGAGTTAACCCTGCATGTGGGAGCCGGAACTTTCAGACCGGTAATTCACGAAAATGTGAGTGACCATTCCATGCATTCGGAGCATATCTATTTTGGCATTGGAGAATTAGAGGCACTGATACAATGGCCTCATAATATAATCGCCGTTGGAACTACTACAACAAGGACACTGGAATCTGTCTACTGGCTGGGTTGTAAAGTGATCCGGAATGAACAGATAAGTCCCGGGGAATTACACCTGAGCCAATGGGAAGCCTATACCCTGAAACCTGCCGGGAAAGAAGAGAGCCTGAGAGCCTTACTGAAATATTTTGAAAACCATAAGATCGAAAGATTTCAAACCAGTACTGAGATGATGATTGTCCCGGGTTATGAGTTCCGGATGGTGGATAAACTTATCACCAACTTTCATCAACCGCAGAGCACCTTGCTCCTGCTGGTTGGTGCCTTTATCGGGGAAGATTGGAGGAAGGTTTACCGGTATGCTATGGAGAATGAGTTTCGATTTTTGAGCTACGGAGACTCCAGTATGCTAATGCCGAATATCGATTAACGAATTCTGAAGTCTGAAGTAGTGTGAGAATTGTGATTTGGGAATTGATAGGAAAAAAGAGCGTTTGCGAAGGGTATATGGCTGATTAGTAATAGTTGGTCTTCTCATTTACTCTTTCAGGACCAATTCATCGATTTTTTCCAGTGTATCAGGATTGATTACCTCCATTGACAACTGCTTGCCATTCACGTGAAAGATAACCACTGCATTTTGGGTTGTAAAGCCTTCAACTGAATCGCTCCAGGGTGTTTCTTCCTGTGCATAATAGGGAGCACCCGCAGCTCCATTGTTTATCTGCCAGACGGATCTGGTTATTTCGAGTTTCGGATGAAAATACGTTTCGGGATAAATATTTACCTCACTTGTTAGTTGCATCCTGTTGTAATTGTGTTCATCACCGGTCAGAAGGGCAACTACTTTCTTACTCTTATTAATGATGAGATCGAGATACTCATCACGTCTCTGGATGATGCCGGTTTTGACAGGCTTGCCTTTTACATAAGGTCGATAATCATTATTGCCGTTGTACCACATATCATCTGCTACATGTCCTCCGTTAGGAAAGGCCGGGGTATGCTGTGTCACAAAAACATGATCGATGTTCTCATCCTGTTCCAGTACGCCCAGCGCCTCTGCGAGCCATTCCATTTGCATATCCATAAGATAACCATGCAGGTTCCCTGAAGAGTATTGATAGAATGGCAGGCTGGGTGCATACCAGTAATCTGAGTTGAGCACGATAACAGCTAAATTATCATAGGTGAAATAATAGACTGACTCTTTATATGAAGGAAAATCAATCTGGTCAGGATTGGGATCGTATTCAGATCCGTCTTCGCTATCGGGTCCGTTCAGCGGTAAGGTAAAATGATCCTGAAAAGCCGCCTCGGCAGATTCTGTTTCGAATGGAATCCGGTCGACAGAAAATGGAATAGCAGTGACCGAATCATAAAAGACATTCATCAAGGCTTCATGGTTTCCCATCCCGACATATAAGGGAATGTAATGTGCAAATGCCTCGACTGATCTTTTCCAGTTTGAATATTGCAGATCCATTTGTTTTTTGTTTGTCAGGTACCCGTCAATCAGGTCGCCGGTAAAAACCATGAAGCGTGCATCATAATGAAGGGAGGCAGCCATGATCTTTTTCATGATATAGCTGTTCACACCATAAAAACCGCGTTCCCCGCCACCCTGTCCGTTTCGGGAATCACTGGCATAAGAAAAGGAAAATGAACTTCGGGATCCTGGCTCCGGTGCTGTTCTGAAAGAATATTTCTGATCAACTGATCCGACCTGAACAGTGTATTCATAATCGGTGTCCGGCAATAATCCTGTTACCGGAATATCATGATTCAGTGTGGCTTTCTTTTCATCAAATTCCTTCCCGTTAACCAGGATTTTACCCTTGCATTTTTTATTGGTCCTGAATGTTATAGTTGCACCCGATCCGGAGAGTAAAGATATAAAAGGACCTTCAATAACAGTATTAGCTATTTTAAACGGACCGGTCCCTTCGAAAGTAACAATTCCATCGTAAATCATTTCCCCGTATTCATTTAAAACACGGTATCCCAGCGTTCCTGTTCCGGCATTCTCCCAACCGATCATGTCGTACTTGCCTGACATCTGATTCTTTATATCTATCTCACAGGCACCTCCGGATATTTCTGAAAAATTTCTGAAATAAACCGGCATTGGGTATTTCGAATCATAGTAGTGGATAAAACCATAATACATTGCTCCGGTAAAGTTTTCCGGGAAAGTAAAACTGATCCCGTTTTCAGTACCTCCGGGTGATCCCTTCATGTCCTCCAGCTCATAGCCTCCCGGTTTATGAGATTCGTAGATCTTCCTGCCATTTATTTCGAAATAAAGCTTTCCGTCATCATCGTAATGTATTTGTGAATAGACAGACGGAACCTCCTGCGAAAAGACTGCAATAGTACATAGCAATGTGATCAGTGTTGTAAAAGCTGTTTTCATAAATTCTTGCTCTTTATGTTATTCGATATACAAGTGCTTGCTCACACAAGGCCCCCCCCCAATCCACAATCCTCACTCCCACGATTCACGATTCACGACTCCCGATTCACGATTCACGATTCACGATTCACGAATTCATCTTCCTAACAGCCTTTTCAAAGCTGATACGAATCCTTCAATATCTTCCACAGTAGTATCGTACGAGCACATCCACCTCACTTCGTTGATCTTTTCATTTCTAACATAAAAGAAAAACTCATCCTGAAGGGCTGGTGTTATCTCTCTCGGGATAGTGGCAAAAATCATATTGGATTGCACCTTCTGTGTGATCCTGACCTCAGGAATTTTTTTCACTTCACTTTCGAGCATTCTGGCCATCTTATTTGAGTGAGTAGCCAGATCGAGCCACAGATCATCTTTAAGGAAGCGTTCAAACTGGACTGCAATAAACCGCATCTTGGAAGCCAGCTGCATACCCTGTTTCCTCAGGTATTTAAAATCCTCCGAGTGGTCTTTATTAAAGAATACAACTGCCTCACCATACATCATACCGTTCTTGGTTCCGCCAAAAGATAATACATCCACTCCTGCCTTTGCAGTAATTTCTGCAAATCCAGTTCCAAGCCAGGCTGCCGCATTGCTGATCCGGGCGCCATCCATATGCAGAAGCATATTGTTCGCATGGGCAAAATCAGCCAGTGTTCGCAATTCATCAGGTGTGTAAACAGTACCCACTTCAGTAGTCTGTGTTACGGAAACGACCCTGGGTTGAGAATGGTGCTCAAAATCGATCCCATACATCTCCTTTTCGATATCGGCTATTGTCAGCTTTCCATCAGATACCGGTAATGCAATAACCTTGCAGCCTGTCCATCTCTCCGGAGCACCGCATTCATCTTCATGAATGTGGCTGGTCTGTGCGCATAGTATAGAATGATAAGGTTTGGTAATAGCATCTAAACCAAGCACATTGGCTGCCGTACCAATGAATACAAAATAAACATCCGTATTACCGCCAAATATCTCTTTCAGCCTGCTGACTGCTTTATCTGTAAACGGATCATTTCCATACGCAACGGCATGTCCCTGGTTGGCCTGTTCAATGGCTCTTAAAATCTCAGGATGAATACCGGCATTATTATCGCTTGCGAATCCTCGTTTCATCGGGCTTGATATTAAAAAAGTTCATCATACCTGGTCCATAGAAGATCTCCCAGGTCCCAGGCTTTTTTTACCACTTTATCTCCCCACTTGTTTGTGTAATTGGTCAGGAGGTCAATTGCCTCATTCTCTT
>JADHVS010000099.1 GCA_016783865.1 Bacteroidales bacterium | reverse complement strand
GGAAAACCAATGATAGCATATAATTTTAGTCATTCTAGCTCATTCGAAATTTTAGGTCATTTCTTTTTCTATTTTCCTCCAAATACCTTTGTCAGAATATTCCCGACAAGCGAACTTGCCCAGGCCCAGGGATCGCGCCTGATCTTGACTTCTTCTTCTCCCACTTTCATGAATAAACCATTGAGTGCTTTACCTACGGCGTATTCTCCCAGGTCGGTTTCCTCAATAGGTTTAAGGTAATCACCAATATCCAAAACAGAATTGGCTGCTGTGTTATAAGTAGAAGTTAAAGTATTCCATGCCTGGTTGGTTGAGAATCCCAGTCCCAGGTCCTCACCCAGGGCATCATCGATATACGGGCTGAAAGCAGTAACTAATGCATCAAAAGTGGTTGACCTCAGGTATTCTGTGGCCGCTGTGGAATCAAAGCCATCCGACTTCTTGGTACCAGCGGGATTTGTTCCCTGGAGAATATCCCATGCATCGGAAATGGATAAAGAAGTAATAGAGCTTTTAAAAATGGGACCTGCATCTGTGGCGGCTGTTTCAGCTGCACGGTTTATGGACAATAATACGTTTTCTTTTAGGTTATCAATACCTAAATATTTTAATAAGTTATTTTCAAGAATGTTAGGAGGAATAACATTAGCTGCATCTGGAAGAAGAATCTTCAGGTCAGGATCCTCATAATATCCATTCAGTGCAGATGTTATTGAAACGGATGAATCGGTACCGACAATGAGGGCTGTTTTTAAACCTTCGATTACCTCATCAGTTGTAAGTTTATCCGGGTCAGTTAAGAATTCATCACAGGAAAAGAAACCAGCAGGAAATATGAGAATCAGGAAGATAATTATCCTTTTCATTTAATTAAGTATTTAATGTGATTAAAATTGTATATGCAAATTAAAAAATAAGTTTCGTCAAAAATAAAAAAAAGCCTATGATCCCATAGGCTTTATCTATCGATATTTAACTAATTACTTCTCCTGGAAACCAAACATTATGGCCACACAACCGCTTAAAATATCTTCAGGCATTCCTTCAGTGTTCGGTACTTTAACAAAGATCTTCAATTGTTGACTCGCCTGAAGACGAAAATCCCATACCCTTGAATAATCATTGCTTTCATTGGTATACAGGACATTGCGATCGGAATCAATGATGCGAAACTCAATATCGGGAAGATCATCAGAACCGCATACAGATATCCTGTAGTCAGTATCCGAATAAAAAGTTTTATACAATTCAGCTTCTTCACCAACAGACAAAATTGCAGCATGATAGTTACCATCATGGATAAAAGGTGTAAGCTCAACCTTACAGATTTTATTTGCAAAGCCTTTGCATTGAGCATTGGCTGTAAATGGTATCAGTGCCAATATGGCTAATATTATTGTAAAATGAAAAATCCTTTTCATAAAGCGATTGTTTTAAGAAATGAAGTTTTGTCTCAGCACTCTTACTTTTTCTATAAGTTCCCTGAATATCTCAGGTGTCATCTTGATCGTTGATTCAGACTGGAGGATCGTCACATTGGATTCCTTATCCGGCACAACCTTGATAGGGGTTGTGGTAATCGTAATCTTATCAAATGTGTTTTTCAGATCTCTAATCTGATCCATCAAGGATGATACATCGGGATGATCCTGATTATCTTCCAGCAAATTGATCACAATATCAAATGATAACTTTTGATCAACAATACGTTCAACAAGTTTATTGTCTTTAATATTCTGACCTTCAACCAGGCTTGTAGCTATGTATAATCCTTCAACCCATCCACCCACAAGAACGATGGAAGCCAGGGCCGGCCGATCGTTCTCAGTTAAAAATGAACTCGAACTCATAAAGGTTTCAGAGATGATGTCCATGATCATATCTCTGTTGTTTATGTTTTCCTCGAGTCTCTCAATGGTACTGTTATCGATAGCATCCAGGATACCTAGTCCATCCGCCATTACTTTGGCGGCATTCATATATTCGATCGAGGTTTGAGTCTGGTCGAATAAACTTGCAAAACTCAAATCGGTTGTATAAATCCCGAGATTCAATGCCATCATTTTATTGGTAGTATATTTGGAGGTGTTGGATACAGGATTTAACAACTCTTCATTGTAAGTTGCTCCGGCGCTTTTTATAAGCATGGCAGTTTCAAGTGGGGACGGAAGCGAATAAAAGATCTGTTTGGCATTATTGATATCATTCAATAGATCCTCACTTATTTCAGATGAATCAAGGCCAAAGTCCGCCCCTGTTCCTTTTTGTTTATCTGATCCACAACCTGCAATCATAACTGCAAGAAATAATACTGCAGTTAAATTAACAGGTAACGAAAGGAATCTTTTCTTTCCCATAGGTTTTCTGTTTTTTGAAAATTCAGATAATTAGAAAATGTTTCAGTAGTAAAATTAACACTTTTTTTTAAAAAACAAAATTGAACTGAGATTTTGAATTTCTGTAATGGCCTATATGTCAGGAAATTGTGCGAATGGCTTAAGAGAGATATTTAACATAAAATCAAAGGTAGTGGGAAAACTATATATTGTTCAACAAAAACAAAAAGCGGATTACGTATCCGCTTTCATTTAATTAACTCAAGTTGCTAGGTACTGGGTACTAGGTACTGGGTAAAGTATTAATAGTCAATAACATAATTTAAAATAGTAATTAAATTCGTATAATTTACTAATTCATATATGACTGTTATTCAGACACCTAGCAACTAGTAACTCGTAACTAGCAACTTAAATTAATTACAAGTAATTCAAATCATTAATCAAAAATCTGCTCTTTGATCAATTCTCCATTTTCATCCCATTGAAACCATGTTCCTGTCTTTTTACCATGTTTAAATTCCATCTCAAACCGTTTGGTAACGCTATCATCCCAGATGTACCACTTTCCTTGTTTTCTGTTCTGTTTATAACCTGCCTCCCCAATCTTCACTCCGTATTCATTCCAGGTAGACCAGATACCGTGGCATAAACCATTATGGTATGACCTGAGTTCTTTTTTCTGTCCGTTGTTGAATCCTGCGAGCGCATTGGCTTCGCCGAACTCAGAGGTTTGTTTGGCTTCGCCGAACTCAGAGGTTTGTTTGGCTTCGCCGAACTCAGAGGTTTGTTTGGCTTCGCCGAACTCAGAAACTCGTTTCCCCGCTGCTTGCGGCGGGGAGCTTCAAATAAACATTATAGCTTCCTTCAAGAATTCCTCTCTCCAGGCTCATTTCAAGTTTCACATTCCCATTGTCATGGTATTCCTCAAAATACTGAAATTCGCGGTTCTGTTGATCTGGTAACCGTTCCAATCTTTTTAGCTACCAATTTTTTCTTCTTTAATTCATGGATCAATGCATCCGCATATTGCTCAGGGAGTGAGTAGAGTAATCCACCCGAAGTCTGTGCATCGTTGAGTAGTATTCTATACAGACCAGGGATGTCTTCACTCCAGGAAGTTAAGTGACTGGTGTAATCCATATTATTTTTGGTTCCACCGGGGATGATGCCAAGACCTGCAAATTCAGCTGCACCTGTTATCAGAGGTACATGATGATGGTTAATTTCTGCTGAAACTCCACTTGCCTTTATCATTTCAAATAAATGACCGAGCAGGCCAAATCCTGTAATGTCGGTACAGCTGTTAATCTTAAACCGGCTGGCGATTTCTGCAGCCTCTTTATTTAATTGTCTCATCAGATGGATCACTTCCCTTGTTGTCTGGTCATCCGCCAAATTCCGTTTTATTGCAGTGGTGATAATGCCGGTTCCAATAGGTTTAGTCAGGATCAGGGCATCGCCCGGCCTGGCATTTTTATTGGTTAGGATCTTATCGGGATGGGCCAGGCCATTTACCACCATGCCAAATTTGGGTTCTGTATCTTCGATGGTATGACCTCCCAGTACTTGTATCCCCGCTTCATCCAATACGGCGTTCGCCCCGGCAATAATATCCTGTAACACCTCCAGTGGAAGCCTGTTGACTGGAAAGGCTGCAATGTTCAACGCAAAAATGGGTTTACCCCCCATGGCATAAATATCACTGAGGGCGTTGGCTGCGGCGATGGCTCCGAAATCTGACGGATCATCCACAATGGGAGTAATAAAATCGACCGATTGAATAATGGCTGTCAATTCATCCAGTTGGTAAACAGCTGCATCGTCTGAGTTTGCAGCATCAATGAGTACCTGTTTATTATGCAACTGCGGCAGTCGGGCAATGACCTGTTCCAGATCTTTTCGCCTTAGTTTGCATGCACACCCTAATCCATGGGTAAACTGTGTTAGTTTAATGTCCTTTAGTGAATGATTATAGTTTGTGTAATCGGGAGTATGCCTGTCCAGCTGCTTCACTGTGTTAATAGTTTTTTCTGCCGCTATTTCTATCTCCTTCCGGGTGGTATTTTTACCTGTTGAGAAACGAATGGTTCCCATGGTAACATCTTCGGGAAGTCCCATGGCATCAAGAACGTGAGAAATAACCTGTTGGTCGGAGTGGCACGCAGCACCGGCCGAGGCAGCAACCTCCGGCATGGACGATAAAATCAGGTCAGCAAGAACTCCCGGGAAGCTCATACTGAGGGTATTAGGAAGCATCTTTTCTGGATGTCCATTGCGTATGGCTGATGGGATTTCACGTGATATCAGCTCATACAGGTAATCGCGGCTTTCGGCCAAAAGACGAGCATTCTCTTCCAGGTTTTCGAATGCCAGTTCACATGCTTTTCCCAAACCTGCAATTTCCAAAACATTTTCTGTGCCTGCACGGCGGCTGCTCTCGTGATCAGCACCATGCATCAGGTTCTCCGGTTCAATTCCTGACCTGATATAGAGTGCACCAATACCTTTTGGGCCATATAGTTTATGTCCTGCAATGGAGAGCAGGTCAACCGACAATTCCTCCACGTCAATCCTGATCTTTCCTGCCGACTGTGCAGCATCGGTATGAAAAATAATCCCATTCTCCTTCGCGATGCCAGCAATTTCACATATAGGCTGAATAGTGCCCACTTCATTGTTGGCATGCATAATGGAAATCAGTATGGTCTCCTTTTTAATGGATTTTTTAAGTGAGTTTAAATCAACCATGCCATGGCTGTCAACTGGAATATAGCTGATCTGAAATCCATTTTTATTGAGGTATCTGCACACATTTAACACGGCTGGATGTTCAATAGCAGAGGTAATTATATGATTACCCTTATCCCTGTACCTGGCGGCAATTCCTTTCAAAGCATAATTATTGGATTCGGTTCCACCGCTGGTGAAGACTATTTCATTTGTCCGGGCATTAATCAGCCTGGCCACCTGCCCCCTGGCCTGTTCTATCGCCATTTTGCTGGCTATGCCGTATTGATGTGCACTGGAAGGATTACCAAAATAGTGTTCAAGAAATGGCTGCATTGCTTTTGCCACGTCCGGATCAATGGGTGTGGTTGCATTATAGTCGAGATAGATAGGATCCATCGGGGAAGATTATTAATCCTTATTTATACAAAGATAAAGGATTAATAATTCACAAACTTATCTGTGAAAAGGGATTCATGTTTGGGATCATAGCTGTCGGTCCAGCCAATAAGGTACTTTGTATAACTACCGATATTTAATTCCCATATATTTTTGCCCGCTGGGTCCTGCATGATATCGTCCGGAAATTCCTGATACAGGGTTTTTATTTTACTGACATTCTTTCTGTATATTGTTTCATGCATGTCGGCAGCGCCGTACAAATGAAGAAAATTATGGGCAATTTCACTGGGATATTTGTAGCTTATGATCGCAAATTCAACATCGTTAGTATTATATGTATTCAATGTGACCGATATATCCTGTTTAAAATAATTATTGAGTAAGAAAAAGAGAGCTACGCTTTCTGCATAATTCTCATCTCTGAGATAGGCAACAAGCCTTTCTTTATTGTGCGGATTCTTAATTTCCGGTAAACCATCTTTTGTATGGATGGGTAGTGCTCCGCCAATCACTTTGGCAATGCCGTCGGCCCATTTGTTCATTGTTACCATGCCATTTTTGATGTTGGGCGAAGTAAGGGATTCATAAATACTCTTTTCAGGGAGGTTTTTCCGCACAGTGGTAAATTCTTTCCCAATATAAAAATCTGCTTTAATATTCAATTCAATATTTTCCTTGCGCGCCTGGGCGTGTAACCAATCAATTGCTATGCGGATGGAATCGATGGTAGACCGCATATCAAACTCTGTCCATGGAGCTGCCTGTGTATTGTCAACAAAAACAAAATACAGTAATGCTTCACCCGATAAATCCTTGCAAACATTATTTAACCTGGCATCCCGGAAGTCCATCTTTTTAATAGAGTAGCTGGTAGGTATTATACACAATCCAAACAGGGCAAGAATGATTATTATCTTTTTCATGTATACCATTCAATCAATTTGTAATACAAAAATATAAAAGTGTTCTAAATAAAAGGATTAAAATGTTGATAATCAAATTTGTGAGGCAATATTAATTAACATCGGTAAATTTGGATGAAAATTGCTGGATTATCAGTGACCAGTGAGCGGTAAACGGTGAACAGCGGGTGTGGGGCAAGTGAGTTGGGTGTGTTTGCAGGTTTTGGCAATTAACCTGTAGACTTGCTACTCGAAGACTTGCAGACTTTATCCGTTCTGTTTTTTATAATATTTACAAATACCGGTCAGCCCGCATTCCTCACATTTCGGCTTCCGTGCGATGCAGGTGTACCGGCCATGCAGAATCAGCCAATGGTGGGCCTTTGAAATAAGTTCCTCCGGGAAATTTTCAGTGAGTTGCAGTTCGGCCTGTAAGGGAGTTTTTGCCTGGTTGGTTAAGCCGATCCTTGATGCAACGCGAAATACATGAGTGTCTACAGGCATCACCGGCATGTTATAGATCACAGCAGCCACTACATTGGCTGTTTTTCTTCCGACACCCGGCAGCATTTGTAACTGTTCCACAGAATCAGGGATATTTCCGCCGAATTCATGGATAAGAGTTTTGGCCATGCCAATCAGGTGTTTAGCTTTATTGTTCGGATAGGAACAGCTTTTAATAAGTGCGAAAACCTCTTCCTGGCCGGCGTCAGCCAGTTTCTCAGGAGTGGGAAAGACTTTAAAGAAATCAGGTGTGATCATGTTAACACGCTTATCGGTACACTGTGCCGATAATATTACAGCAACAATCAGTTCATAGGGATTTTGATGCGTCAACTCTGTCTCTGGCTCTGGCATGGTATCCGTGAAATACTCAATTACCCTGGTAAACCGTTCTTTTTTTGTTATCCTTTCGTTTTGCATTTGAAAAATTAATCTGTGAATTCAAATATAAAGGTAAAACGACTAAATGTGTGAAATTTCAATCTTTACTGTTTTTTTACTTAAGAATCGTAATGAAACAGGTTAAATCATTGTAAAATTGCAACTTAATTTTGCAATTGAGAAAAAGAATGGCTACGTTTACAACAGATTTAATGAGATGAGAAGGTTCTATACATATTTTTATTTTTATCCGGAATAATTTTCAGGGACAAAAAGTTTATAACTTATAATAAATGAAGAGTCCCGATATTTCGGGATTTTTTTTTGAAATAAACCAGTTACTAAAATGAATCGCGATTTCTTCTTTTACGCTTTTTACTATTACCTCCTACTAAGGGGTCCGGGGAAAATGTGCATTCATACAAAATAGCAGCAGATCCCGGACCGATGGTTCGGGATTTGTTGTTTAACAGAACATCAAAATGGCTATAAAAATTGTAATTCAAGGTGGATATGGAGCATTTCATGAAATTGCCGCCTACAAATATTTCGAAGGAAGCGATATCGAAATATTACCACGGAACACATTCAAGGATGTGATGAAGTCGTTGAAGAAAAATAATGCCGACTTCGGTATCATGGCTATTGAAAACTCTTTGGCTGGCAGCATTCTTCCTAATTATAATCTGTTGAAAGATTCACCAATGAGGATAGTCGGTGAAATTTATATGCGCATAAAACAAAACCTCGTGGCATTACCAGGTCAAAAAGTGGAAGATATACGGGAGGTATATTCCCATCCCATGGCCATATTGCAATGCCAGCATTTTTTTGATCAATATCCTGATATAAAGTTGATTGAAAGTCTGGATACTGCTTTGAGTGCTAAAGAAATAGCCCAGAATGAATACAAGGGAATCGGAGCCATTGCCAGTGACCTGGCCGCAGAAATGTTCAACCTTGATATTTTGGCTGCAGGGATTGAAACCGATAAGAAAAACTATACCAGGTTTTTGATTATTGGTGAAAATAACCACAAGGAAACATCTGTTGAATCGATTAATAAATCATCATTGCATTTTGCACTGGCTCATAAAATTGGAAGTCTGTCGAAAATTTTATCTATACTTTCCTATTATGAGATCAACCTGAGTAAGATACAGTCGATGCCAATCATGGGCAAGGATTGGGAGTATCAGTTTTATATCGATGTGGAGATAAACGATTATAAATTATATATGCAATCGCTCGAAGCGATTAAACCGTTTACCAGCGATCTGGGAATTTTAGGAGAATATCAGAAAGGATTGTCGGTGATCAGTGATCAGTGATCGGTGAGTCGTGAATAGGAAGAACGTAGTACGAAGAACGAAGAACCAACAGAATAAGAAGCAAAAATTAATAAACAGAAAGAAACTTAAATAAAGCAATAGTAGCCATGGGAGTTAATTTAGATTTAGAACCGTTTGTTCTGGAAGGTCTGCAGATAGAAAGACCATTCATAATAGCAGGACCATGCAGTGCCGAAAGTGAGGAGCAAATGTTAATCACAGCCAGGGCATTGGCTGAACAGGGAATAAAGGTGTTCAGAGCCGGAATCTGGAAGCCAAGAACAAGACCCAATGCCTTTGAGGGGGTTGGTTCGAAGGGATTGGCCTGGCTGAAAACAGTAAAGCAGGAAACCGGTATGTTTACTGCTACAGAGGTAGCCAGTGTAAAGCATGTTTATGAAGCGTTGAAATTCAATGTTGATATACTTTGGTTAGGTGCCAGAACCACGGCAAATCCTTTTGCTGTGCAGGAAATTGCCGATACGTTGAGTGGGGTGGATATTCCTGTTCTTATCAAAAATCCGGTGAATCCTGACGTTGAACTCTGGATTGGTGCCATTGAAAGATTGAACAGATCAGGTATTAAGAAGCTGGCAGCTATCCACAGGGGATTTTCTACATTTGGTGAATCAGGATTCAGAAATAAACCTCAGTGGCAGATCCCAATTGAATTGAAACGGCGCATTCCTGATATCCCGTTAATCACTGATCCGAGCCATATATGTGGTCAGCGTGAAGGTTTGTATGAAATAGCCCAGGAAGCGATGGACCTCAGCTTCGAAGGATTGATCATCGAATCTCATTTTGATCCCCAAAATGCTCTGAGTGATCCGCAACAGCAGCTAACACCGGCTGATCTTAAGAAATTGATTGAAAAACTTGTTTTAAGGAGTCCTGATATGAATAATGGTTTATCATTAACCATTGGAGAACTAAGGGCACAGATCGATAACCTCGATGATAAAATAATTGATATTTTTGAGAAACGAATGAAAATTGCCGACGAGATCGGGCATTACAAAAAGAAAAGTAACGTTGCTATTCTCCAGTCAAAACGTTGGGATGATATTCTGAATAAAAGGCTCAAAATGGGAGAAGAGAGGGGATTGGGGAATGAGTTCATCTCCAGGGTATTCAGGGCAATACACCAGGAGTCGATCAATCATCAGAACAAGATTATGAATGAAGATCCGGAGACCGAATAATCGATAATACCAGATCTGGTATATGCAAACAATTGAATTAAATACATCAACCGGGACCTCCGAAATAATTATTGGCAAAGCATTTGACAATGTCTCTGCCAGGATCACCGGCCAGCGGTTGGCAATTATAACTGATTCAACAATATATAATTTATACCATAGCGAGTTCCCGGAAGGAGAGACCATCATTCTTAATCCCGGTGAGAAGAGCAAAACCTGGGAGGTTACATATGACATTTATGCCAGGTTGCTGGAACTTGAATTTGACAGGAAGGATTTTATACTTGGAATAGGTGGCGGAGTGGTTTGTGACCTCACTGGATTTATTGCTTCCACCTATCTGCGTGGAATATCATTCGGTTTTATTGCCACTACATTGCTTGCCCAGGTTGATGCCAGCATTGGTGGAAAAAATGGCATTAATTTCCGGGGATATAAAAACATGATAGGTGTTATCCAACAACCAGATTTTGTTTTTTGCGATCCTGCCCTTATTAAGACCCTGGACGATAAAGAGTACATCAGCGGACTGGCTGAAGTAGTAAAATATGGTGTCATTGCAAATCCTGAACTGTATAAAATTTGTGATCAAAATGCAGATAAAATAATTGACCAGGAGAACCAGGTCCTGGAAGAAATTATTACCAGATGTGTTCAGGATAAATGCAACATTGTCAGCCGGGATGAAAAAGAATCGGGTGAACGTATGAAACTGAATTTCGGACATACTTTTGCACATGCGCTGGAAAGAGTGACTGATTTGTCGCATGGAGAGGCTGTGGCAATCGGGATGGTGCTGGCTGCCAGGATATCTGAAAAACTTGGATTTCTTGCCAGTTCGGAATCTGACCGATTGGTTTCTTTACTTAAATCCTTCAGCCTTCCCGTCTCGACAGATATTGCTGTAGATCAGCTGTTCGATGCCATCCGCAAGGATAAAAAAAGAAGGGGGGATCAGATCGGCCTGGTCCTGATAAATAAAATAGGCAGCTCTTTCATACATTATATGGAACTGAATGAATTTGAAAATCTGATCGATGATCTGTATTAGTCTCGGAAATATGTCTTTTAAGGAGTGCAAGGAACTTGTCCGCAAGGAAGAGTTTGTTGAACTGAGATTGGATCTGTTGAAGTTAGCACCAATCCAGGTTAAAGAATTGGTGGAGCTACCTGGTAAGAAGATTATAACATGCAGACAGGGTGATTATACTGATAATGAAAGACTTGAGTTGTTCTCAAAGGCTATTGCCAGTGGAGTGGATTATCTTGACCTGGAGCTTGAAATGCCTGATGAAATGAGGCAGACAATAATAACACGGGCCAGGTCATCGGATTGCCAGATAATCATCTCATATCATGATTATTCAGGTACTCCTGCCAGGGAGAGCCTGCAAGATCTGATACATGCTTGTAAGGAGGCAGGTGCGGATATTGTAAAATTGGCCTGCCAGGTGAATGAGCCTTCCGATAATATCAGGTTACTATCCCTGTATGATGCAAACGAACGCCTGGTTATTATCGGGATGGGTCGATTGGGCACAATCACACGGATTGCCGGTCCTTTGTTAGGTGGGATATTCACTTTTGCAGCACCGGGACAGGAAATGGAAACGGCTGCAGGACAATTAACCAAAGAATCCCTGCAGCAGGTTTATGACCTGATAGGAGCTAACATATAAAAAATCGGATGAAATCTGAAGATACTTAATAAAACAAAACCTATCATATGAACTGTTTTGGAGAAATATTCCGCATTTCCATTTTTGGCGAGTCTCACGGCCCGGCCGTTGGTGTGGTACTGGATGGTTGCCCGGCAGGAATACCACTTGCTGTTGGTGATTTCAAGGAGGATATGGGCCGAAGGAAAGGTGGTGCACCCGGAACGACGCCAAGAAAGGAACCCGATCTGCCCAAAGTGATGAGTGGATTATATAACGGCCACACTACAGGTTCACCCCTTACAATCATGATCGATAATACAAATGTCCGGCCATCCGATTATTCAAAACTGAAAGACACGCCCCGGCCTGGCCATGCTGATTTCGTGGCATCGAAAAAGTTTGGGGGATTTGAAGACAAGCAAGGTGGGGGGCATTTTTCAGGACGGCTTACAGCTGGTATTGTTGCTGCCGGAGTGGTTGCAAAGAAGATTATTCATCCGGTAAGTTGCGAGGCAAGGATATTAGAATTGGGAGGAATGGAGGACCAGGAAGTTGCCATCAAAAAGGCAATTGAAGAGCAGAATTCGATTGGAGGCATCATTGAATGTACTATATCCGATGTCCCGGCAGGCCTGGGTGAACCCTTCTTTGATTCTGTAGAATCGGTGATCAGTCATATGGTATTTTCGATACCGGCCATCAAAGGCATTGAGTTTGGATCGGGATTCCAGGCTGCCAGGATGAAGGGTAGTGAACATAATGATAGTATTATTGATCCGGAAGGAACCACTGAAACCAATAATGCAGGGGGGATTAATGGTGGAATAACCAATGGAAATGAAATAGTATTCAGGGTAGCTGTAAAACCCACTTCCAGTACATCTCAATCACAAAGGACCATAAATATAAAAACCGGCGAGATGACAGATCTGGTGGTTGAAGGAAGACATGATACTTGTATTGCTCTGAGGATTCCTGTTATTCTCGAAGCTGCTGCTGCCATTGTCATGGCTGATTATATGCTTCTTGAACAGCGGGTAGGCAGAATAAACAAAGAGAAAAAATGAAACGTCCATGATAATATTTTCATTATTATCACTAAAGGTTATGAAAATATTATCATGGTAAGTTATATGAGACCAATTAATGACTAAATATATCCTCTCATGAAAATTGTTGTCATCGGTGCAGGGAAGATGGGATCCTGGCTGGTCGAATCGTTATGCCTTGATTATGACGTAGGTGTTTATGATCTCGACAAACAGAAATTAAAGTACTTTTTCAATTCCCACAGGTTCCTGACACCGGAAGAGATCGGGGGATTTGAACCCGACATGTTGATCAATGCTGTTTCTTTAAATAATACGGTTCAGGCGTTTGATGACCTGTTGCCCTTTGTTAAGGATGATTGCCTTTTATCGGATATCACCTCTGTAAAGAACGGACTTGCAGTATATTACAATAAACTGGGCAGGCGGTTTGTTTCAACACATCCTATGTTTGGACCAACTTTCGCCAACATTAAGGAGCTAACCAGGGAAAATGCTATTATCATTAAGGAGTCGGATGAAGAAGGAAAGGCTTTTTTCAGGAAGTTCTATGCTTCCTTTGATTTAAATATATATGAATATTCTTTTGTGGAGCATGACCAGACCATTGCCTATTCACTTTCCATTCCGTTTTCTTCATCCCTGGTCTTTGCTGCCTGTATGAAAAAACAGGAAGCTCCCGGTACCACATTCCGAAAGCATATGAATGTGGCACAGGGAGTTTTGTCTGAGGATGATTATCTGTTGTCGGAAATCCTGTTCAGTCCTTATACATTGGAACAGGTAGAAAAGATCAACGCCCAGCTGGATTTTTTAATAGGTATTATCCGTAAAAGGGATTTTGAAGAGCTGCGAAAGTTTTTTAATGTACTGCGAAAGAATATTGAATAATCTTTTCAATGTGTTTCTACCATAAGGATCTGTCGGGTTTTATCGGTTACCTTGTATCTCTCATCAATACGCTGATTGACCACCCATACAATATCGTCACCACTGATTAATAACCATTGATCTTCTTTATCTGCAATGGAGAGCTTCTCATCAATCAGAAAATCGCTGAGTTTCTTTTTATGTACCATACCGAGTGGTTGAAAATAATCTCCATCATGCCATTTTCTAAAAATTAAAGGGAAATTGAGTTTTCCGTAATCCAGACAGGCGACATTCCTTTGCCGTGGTATGGTAAAAGAGTGGTTGTTATCAACAATTAACAGATCCATTGATATGGGCTCGCGTACCTGCTCCATCCCTTCATCAATGTAATATCTTTTCGATTCTGTTTCTTTCAGCGGTGTAACAATGAAAGTATTTCTGTCTTTAATTAACCGGTGCGTGCCGGAATAAAATTGCTTGCCGGAATGGGCCTTCGATGAGTCAATAATGCTGGCGATCTGGGATGAAAGAAATTGATATCCTGAAAGTATTTCAAATAGAACAGTAAGTTTATTGGGCAATGGTTCTAATTTTTCCAGATCGATTATTGCACTTTCTCCATTATGTTCAACCAGTTCATTTTTAATATTTTCAATTGTGTTCAGGTATATATTCTCGGTATCATTCAGTTTTCGGATGGTCTCAATCAGGGATGAACGAAAACTGGGATTGATTTCTTCAAACAGAGGTATAATTTCATGCCTGATCTTATTACGGGTATAATAGACTGAGATGTTTGATGAGTCTTCCCTGTACTCAACCGCACATTCATTGGCAAATTTCTCAATTTCGGACCTTGAAGCAAACAACAAGGGGCGGATGATACGGCCGGTTTTTGGTTTGATCCCGGTCAGACCCCTGATCCCGGTCCCACGGCCAAGGTTTATCATGAAAGTCTCGATTACATCATCCTGATTGTGAGCAGTAGCGATATTGGTGTAACCATGTTGGTCACAAATCTCTTCAAACCAGTTATAACGCAGTTCCCTGGCTGCCATCTGGATGGATAACTTATTTTCCCGTGCATACTCCTCTGTATTAAAGTGAGCTGTGTAATGAGTAATATTGTATTGACGGGCTAACTGTTGGATAAATTGCTCATCCCCATCCGATTCAATTCCTCGAAGATGAAAATTGCAGTGGGCCATGCCAAATTGAAAACCGGATTGCCGGAAAAGATAAAGCATGACTACGGAGTCTATTCCTCCGCTTACAGCGAGGAGGATCTTATTATCGCGGGAGAACAGGTTTTGATCCCGCACGAATGAAGTAAATCGCTCCTGCATGTTATTGTCTGGCTGTGAGATTTGTCTCACAACCAGTTATTGATTAGATTTATTTGTTGCTCAGGAATTCTGCTATTCCTTCATGGGTGGCCTTCAGTGCTTTTTCTCCCTTATGCCAGTTGGCAGGACAAACCTCACCGTGTTCCTCATTGAATTGGAGCGCATTGGCTTCGCCGAACTCAGAAACTCGTTTCCCCGTAGCTTGCTGCGGGGTTAGCGAGCGCAATTAAAAATTTATATAAAGGATCGATGATTCCTCGCAGCTTGCTGCGAGGAGAGTCAATGCAGGCGCTTTTTTCCCAACTAATACTGCCATAATGAATATAAAATTAAGGTTAATTATAATCAGATATTTTGCAAAAGTACAAATATTTTTCCTGGATTTTGTTCCCCCAATTTAGCAACATATTCATGCGGCTACTGGAATTTGACGAGATCGGGTTTGGTTACATAAAAATCATCAGGATTCAATTTCTTCTCACCCGAGAAATCCACTTGAAACGGGAATTGCATATCTGAGATTGTAGGATAATATCCCAACCTTATCTGGATGGTTTCAAAAACCAATCGCTCATTTTTTATTCTGACCCCAAACCCATATCCCGAATGCAGTTTAGTTTTGAACAGCGGCTCCTCCATAGAGACAAATCCAAAATCAACAAAACCGAAGAAAGCGAATCGAAAACCGAAGAAGTAATATGGGGAAAAGGATACTGCTTCATATTTGGTAATAAATTTTTGTACTCCTGTCACCCGGTCATCTTTGAATCCTGAAATTCCGTATCTGTCGTTTATTGTTATGAATTCATCAAGGTACCGGTTAACTCCTCTCGTATATTGGAACTTTAAAAAATGTCTGACTTTAAATCTGCTGATAATGAATAAATTAGAAAAATAGTCCAGGGATGTATTGAGTACTCCCTGATTGAAATGATCAACTTCATCAAGAAATCCACCGTATTCCACTTTGCTGTACAGATATCCAAGGTTGCCAATCAATCCCCCCCGCGAAATGCTGGATCCGAGATAGATCCTGTTTCCAAACTCATTGAATTCCGGTCCGGCCGTAATATTTATCAGCATTCCGTGGGGTATATCCTCGGTTCTGCCAAAACTGTAGATCAGGTTACTTCGGAAAAACCGTTGCTGGGTTAATGAGATGCTGCTGATCCAATAAGATCTGTTATGGAATTCATAAAAAGTAACCTCATTAACCGCC
>JADHVS010000098.1 GCA_016783865.1 Bacteroidales bacterium | reverse complement strand
GGAAGGATCCAGCATGGGATTTTCTTCAACAAAATCCTTCAGCGGGAAAAAGAAGGTTTGAAAAACAATCTCTGACTTGGCGATATCGGTCATAAAGTCTGCTTTCATCAACTTTGCTTCAAGCTGTGGCTGCAGATAGGAATAATGGCTCAGGGGCAACCGGGCGGTATAATCACTCGTATCCTTTACCTGGATGGTCATGTCAATCGGCTCTTTTTCATCCTCCTCCTTTTCCCCTTTTTCGTCCTCATTATCCTTCTCCTTCCCGGCATTCTTCTCTTTCTCCTTATTCATTTTGTCACCATTCTCCTCTTCCGCTTCCTCCTCCTCTTCCTTATCAGGATTAGGATTTGAGCTTTCTGTCGACTCAGCCATGGTGAATATCAGATGGCTCCTGGAACTTGTATTCAGGTATCCTCCATCGGGGCCAGCAACGGCGTACCATGCCAGCAGACTGTCTTTTTCCTCCATGTTCCATCCTGCATAGACGGCCCGTGTATCCTGCTCCTCCCATTTTAACGGGACCATACTTTCCTTCCAGACTGTAAGGTTTTCCATACCAGCCGACCCTCCCTCAGCAGTGATGGTACTCAAGTCAAGGTCCTCCTCGAATGAACACACAAAATCACTTTCCGAATCCTCATATTGATTGAGGTATACCGTTTCAGGAAGCCATTTCTTCCCGGTTCTCTGGTCCCTGAACAGATCAAGGTATCCGTATTTATCCAGCATTGTTGCTTCCAGAAAAGCTGAAATATAAACTTTCGCGATCATCATCTGGTCATCGAACGACAGCATTTGTTTCTTATTAAACAGGGCTATTCCCGGGTATCCCACATCATTTTCACCCCACGCTGAATTGAACTGGCCGTGATTGGCAGCCCAGATATACATCCCTGCCTTCACATGAAAGGTGGTATCAGAGAACTTGATTCTTTGCCATTGCCTGGCTCCATTGTACGACCTCATGTCCATATCGTGTGATCCCTGCAATACGAAATAGTTTACATTCCCGAAAAAGGTTCCCACACTTCCCGGTTTATACTGGCCATCAACCGGAGCAATGGCAATAACCGATTTAATATCAAAACCAAAATCAAATTCAATAGTGGCATCGTCAGGATAGTATGGTAACTGATTGAAAGCAGCCGCAATAGCCACGGCCTCTCCTCCCCTTGAATGTCCTATCAGGCCTATTTTGCTGAGATCGACCTTATTATAGAACGGGTTTTTCTCGTCCTCATTCCATTCCCGCCAGAGTTCAAGATGTTTTAATAATAACCAGCCTCTGCAATCATTCTCTTCATCTAATTGTTTAAACATATTTGACCAGGCCGCATTCAGGAAATTCTCATCGACAGAGGCAAAAATAAATCCGCGGCTGGCCATCAGCTTACCCAGGTAATCATAGCCCGGATCGGAGTAATCCCTGTCAAGGTGATTGCCATGAACAATTAATACCAGCGGGAAAGGGCCTTTTCCTCCGGGATACCAAACCCGTGCATTCCGGGGTAAGGCTTCTTCATCGAATCCCCAGTATCTTGTCCTTGCCCATCCATTGAACTTGTCCCATCCTGAAACAAACCTGCTGCCATCTACTGAATCTGTAATAATGGTTACTCCCTTCCCAAACTCTTCCCTGTGTTTATCCTCTCCACTGCCATACGTAAGCTCCAGTACAGCGTAATCTCCCTCGATGGATGGATCAGGCATGGTGATATGATCGGGAACCCTTTCTGTTTTCAATGCCGCATTAACAGGAGGATCAACATCGACGCCCCTCATAAGTAACCAATAAGAACCAGAAACGATCCCACCCACACCAATTATTGAAACAACTATGTTTAATATCTTGTTTAGTAATGACTTATGTTTCCAGCCTGTTTTTATGAAAATCCATATAACACCTCCGGCAAGGGATGCCGACAAGACAGTAATTCCACTGATAGCTAACAAACCTGCTGTCGTCGCCCACCATATCTCAAGCAGTATAAAAACAGCCCCCACCAAAACCCACCGGTATATACCAGGAATTTTTTGAAAAATAAAAATAGCTATAAACAGACCAACTGCTGCAGCTGCACCCATCGCTAAATACTGGATAATAAATCCCGATACAATAAGAATACCCAGATGCTTAATCATCAGCATTCCTATTACAAATAACAGGACCACTACTACCCCGGCCAGTCCAATCATGGCCCCTTTCCATGCTTCGGGATCCGGGGTAATGGCTATAACAAATCTTTTAAATATCCTGACAACACCGGCTATAATCTGTCGAAAGAAATTTCTGATTTTTCCTCTCTTTTTTGATCCAGGCAGGCTTGAATTATTCATCGAAATTTATTTTTTATTGGAATACAAGTTACGGAATAATTTTACTGGAAAGTAAGTAGATTTTAAGTTACAAATACAACAAGGAAAATACACAACGGATAGTTAAAAAATCTTAAAAAGAAATTGAAATTTAAGATAGATTTGCCATATTCGCGTTTGATTTTTGAGAATGGCAAGAGATGTCAGGATCTCGAAAAACAGTCTGAACTAAGATCAGGTCCTACATTATCCCGCCTGATCAAACCTGAAATATTTAATATTACATATTCTAAATTCTCTTCAATATGGACATCAAAATTGAGAATTTAACCAAGAAATTCGGGGGACAGAGGGCCGTCGATAATATCTCCTTTGAGGTAAAAACAGGAGAGATCCTTGGTTTTTTGGGGCCGAACGGTGCCGGGAAGACAACCACTATGCGGATGATCACCAATTATCTGATCCCAACCCAGGGTGAGATTACCATTGGTGGAATATCTCTTAAGGACAATCCCAACGAGCTCAAAAGGCACATTGGGTATCTTCCCGAAAGCAATCCACTATACACTGATATGCCGGTGTTTGAATACCTGCAATTTGTCGGATCCATCCAGGGTATTCCAAAGGCACAGGTGCTGGACCGGATTATTGAAATGATCCGTGTATGCGGACTGAATGCAGAAAAGCATAAAAAAATAGGGGAGTTATCGAAAGGATACCGTCAGCGTGTGGGATTAGCGCAGGCCATGATCAATGATCCTGATATCCTGCTCCTGGATGAGCCAACTTCGGGACTCGATCCCAACCAGATTGTTGAGATCAGGAAGCTGATCCGGGAATTGGGTAAAGAGAAAACGGTGATACTGAGTACTCACATTCTGCCGGAAGTAGAAGCCACCTGCAACCGGATCCTGATCATCAATAACGGGAAAATTGTAGCCGACGGATCGGCCGATATTCTTAAAAAACAGGCCCAGGGACAGGAGGTGCTGCATGTGAGAATCGAAGACGGCGAGGCAAATGATGTTTTCAGTGCTTTGCAGGCGCTGCCAACTGTTGCGATAGTTGACTTCACCGACAGGCAACAAAATAAATTTGAGATACAGTCTCATCCCGAATCAAGTTCAACCCGCGCCATTTTTAATTTGTGTGTGGAGAAGAAATGGGTGATTTCTGAGCTAACTCCTTTTGAGACAAAGCTGGAGGACATTTTCCGCGACCTTACCATGAACTAGGGAAGAAGGTGCGAGTTGCGAGTTACTAGGTATGCAAAATTTAAAATACTTGATAAACATATAGAATAATGAATACTATCTGGATAATAACTAAACGGGAATTGGGGTCGTTTTTCGACTCGCTGATAGCCTATATATTGCTCATACTGTTTCTGGGGATCAGCGGATTCTTTACCTGGCTTTTCGGAAGCGATATTTTCCTGGTGGGCCAGGCCAGTCTCAGGGCATTTTTCTCCATCGCCTACTGGACCCTTTTCTTTTTCATACCGGCATTGACTATGCGGTTACTTGCCGAAGAAAAAAGATCAGGGACCATTGAGCTTCTGCTCACCAAGGCAGTATCAGACCGGCAGGTGGTACTGGGCAAATTCCTGTCCACCCTGATCCTGATTGCCGTGGCCCTGGCTTTTACCCTGCCCTATATCATTACCGTGGCAAGCCTCGGAAATATGGATACGGGTGGTGTGATATGCGGATATTTCGGATTGCTTTTTATGAGCGGTGTATACATCAGCATTGGCCTGTTTACCAGCAGTATCACACAAAACCAGATTGTCGCATTTCTGCTGGCACTGTTTGCCGGTTTGTTCTTTCACCTGCTATTCGACCTGCTGGCCAGCAGTACCACCGGATTTTTCGGTCAGTTGTTGAACCTGCTCAGCATGCGGGTGCATTTCGAAAGTATCTCAAGGGGTATTATCGACAGCAGCGACCTGATCTATTTCTTCTCACTAATGGTCATCGGATTGTTTGCAGCCGAGGTGTCTCTTGCCAACAGACATAAAGCTTAATAAGGAGAAATTATGATGAAATCAAGCAAAGTACAGATAACAGTTCTCCTGGTCATCGCCATTATTATTGTAGTAAACCTGCTGGCAGACCAGATTTATTTTCGTCTCGATTTTACCGAAGACAAACAATACACCCTGAGCAAGGCTACGAAAGATATCCTGAAAGACCTTCAGGAACCTGTTACGGTCAAGGCCTTTTTCTCCAAAGATCTGCCACCTCAACTGATGAAGAACAGGAGGGATTTTAACGATATGCTGGTTGAATATGGCCGGATAAGTAATCACAACCTGGTATTCGAATTTATTAATCCCAACGCAGATGAACAAACCGAGATGGAGGCCATGCAGCAAGGTGTTCAGCCCCTGATGATCAATGTGCGTGAGAAGGACCAGATGAAACAGCAAAAAGCCTATATGGGTGCAGTGCTCAGTATAGGAAATGCAAAGGAAGTTATCCCGGTAATCGAACCGGGCGCAGCTATGGAATATGCTTTGTCCACCTCCATTAAAAAGCTTTCCGTATTGGATAAGCCATCTGTTGGTTTGTTACAGGGACATGGTGAACCCGGGATCAATGAGTTGATCCAGGTAGGTACAGAACTCAGCATTCTCTACAGTTTCGAGCCGCTGAATGTGACCGATTCCACGACTATCCCGGCGAGAATAAAGACAATTGCAATTGTCCGTCCTGCAGATTCGATTCCTGGTTATGTATTTCAGCAACTTGATGAATATATGGCCCGGGGGGGACGTTTGTTTATAGCCATGAACAGGGTTGCGGGAGATCTGCAATCGGGATATGGTTCGTCTTTACCAACAGGACTTGAAGGATGGTTACTCGGGAAGGGTTTAATGGTCGACGACAGCTACATCATCGATGCCAGCTGTGTAAATGCCACCATGCAGCAACAGGTTGGCAATGCAATTCACATTTCCCAGGTGATGGTGCCCTATATTCCGATTATCAATAATTTTGCCGATCATCCGGTAACTTCCGGACTCGAGGCCGTTGTACTGCAATTTACCAGTCCAATGAACTTTACCGGTGATACCAACCTGACCTATACCCCCCTTGTGTTAACATCCGAGAGAGCGGCCACTCAGCCTGCTCCCCAGTATTTCAATTTTCAGCGGCAGTGGACAGAATTTGATTTTCCCATGCAAAACCTGGTTATAGGGGCAGCGTTGGAAGGATCATTCTCAGGCGGTATGCCCTCAAAAATGGTGGTTATTGCCGATGGTGATTTCCCGGTAAACGGACCAAGGGGACAACAGCAGCAACTCCAGAAAGACAATGTAAGCCTGATGGTGAACAGCATCGACTGGTTGTCGGATGATACCGGATTAATCTCGCTCAGGACAAAAGGTGTCAGCTCCCGGCCAATTAAAGATCTGGAAGATTCGAAAAGGACCTTTTTGAAATGGCTGAATTTTCTGCTTCCCATTCTGCTCATCCTGATTTATGGGTTTGTCCGCTCACAGATCAGGAGGAACCAGAGGATTGCACGCATGGAAGCGAATCTTAGTTAAATAATAAACTATGGCAAAGAAGTTTAATAATAAAACATTGGTTATTGTTCTGGTGGTGCTTGTTGGCCTGTTCCTGGTAACAAGGGCATTTCGCCAGAAAAGGAGTACGGGCACCCTGAAAACTGAGCTGGTTCAGATGGATACATCCCGTATCAGCACAATCCTTTTGTATCCGGGCGCTGAACAGGGTGAGGAGATCACTTTTACAAAAACCGTAAATGGATGGATGGTGCAGAAAGGAGATCTGGTAGTTCCGGCAGATAATTATGGTATCGCAAATATGCTCACTGAATTGCAAAACCTTGCACCTGAAAGGCTGGTTGCCAACGGCAGTGATAAGTGGGGAGATTTTGGCGTTACTGATTCATTGGGAACAAGGGTCATAATGAAAGAAGGTAAAAAGGCAGTTACAGATATTGTGATCGGCAGGTTCGATTACCAGCCATCCCCTTCTCCGTATGGCGGATATGGAAGAAATCAGGGAACTGGTCTTACCTACGTAAGGTTAACAGATGAGCCGGAAGTATATGTCATTCAGGGATTTCTGGCCATGAGCTTCAACCAGGCATTCAATGCATGGAGAAACCAGCTTGTCGTCCAGCTGGCAAAAAATAACATTAACCAGCTTACCTTTGATTACCCGGCAGATACCGGTTTTATTGCTTCTAATCCAGATACAGTCTGGCTAATCAATGGCATGCCAGCCAATAGCGCCTCTATGGAGAATTACCTGAACGGACTGACAAGAAAATCCAATTCCTCATTTGTGGATGGGTTTGACCCGGTGACTGGGCCGGATTATCAACTGACCATCGAGGGCAACCTGGCTACACCGGTTATTATTAAAGCATACAGGATGAGCCCTGGTGAATTCATCATTCACTCTTCGATGAATCCTGAATCTTATTTTTCAAGTACGGGTGAAGGTTTGTTTAGCCAGATTTTCAAATCAAGATCGGGACTGCTGGCTGGAGATCTATAAGAAATTTTATTGTCCGATTTTACCTTCCAGTTTATTCAAGACCGAATGGAACAGGTGTATATCGTCTTCTTCAAGTAACATTATCCGTTCCAGGATCCGGCTGAACAAAACAGGATTCTTATTTATCTCAATGTCTACCAACAGGTTAACAACCTTGCTTTTCAGCTGCTTTAGTCCTTCTTCATCTGGCTTTGAATCCTTATGAGATATTGATTTCAATTTAATATCCGCCAGTAAAAAAGCATAAACCATAACAGCCTGGGAGAGGTTTAGCGAGGGATATGGATCGGCCATTGGAATGTATGTGGCCAGGTCACACTGCCCAAGCTCATCATTTGTTAAACCCGATTCTTCGCGCCCAAATACCAGCCCCACTTTTTCGATTGTACCGCCCTTCTTTTCCAATAATCCGGTTAATTCTTTACAATCAATATATTCCTCTTTTGAGCTCCTTTTCTTAGCCGTAGTTCCAATAATGAAATCAATATCCTTTACAGACTCACTGAAAGATGTATATACTGTTGCATTTTCAAGGATATGATGCGATCCATGGGCAAACATCCTGGCTTCTTCACTCAGGTGGTCACAAGGCACAACCAGCCGCATGTCATTAAA
This sequence comes from Bacteroidales bacterium, assembly GCA_016783865.1. Next base: position 8,470 of record JADHVS010000098.1, on the reverse strand, counting down.
GCCCATAGTATTAATTGCCCTGGCGGAGGCTCCAACATTGCCGGGAACTGCAGGCTCAATCAAAATGAAAATAATATCCATGCTTTTTTTGAGTTAATTTATTAATTCTATTTGAAATCGCTTTAATATTTACCTTCTGCCAGGCAATTTTGTTAATTTTATTTCGATTAAAAACCTATGCTGGAAGAATATTATAAAATACTGGGGCTTAAAAAAGGTGCCAAAGAAGAGGAGATCAAGACTGCCTACAGGTTACTTGCCAAGAAACATCATCCCGATCTCAGTGATGATCCTGATGCACACAATAAGTTCATTGAGATCTCTGAGGCCTATGAAATCCTGATCAATAAAAGAGAACTAAGAGGAATAAAATTAACGGCTCAATCCAGGGCTGAGGCTGAAAGAAACTATGCTTTCTTTAAGCAACGTGCCAGGGAAAATGCAAAAGAAGCCGCCAAAATGAAGTATGAAAACCTGAAAAGAGAACATGAAGCTTTTCAGAGAAGCGGCATGCATGACCTGATTCTTTTACTTAATTACATCCTCCATTTTTTACTTGTTCTTTTAGCCCTTTTCCTTTTTGTGATGCCTGTTTATCTGGCCGTAACCTACAATTACTTCTTCATGTTTATTTTATGGATCGTAGATGCTTTTATTGTTTGGTTTATACTCAGGCAGGGGAAATCTTTCTACAAACCCGGGACCTTTTTCTATAATTACAATGATTTGAAAAAAATATTTATTGAAGAAATGGGAGATGGGTCCTTGCCATGTGTTTATTGTGAAGATAAAAAAGCAAATTCCTTCCCATTTAAAACAGGGATGATGAAGGTTCACGATATACAATTAAACTTTTTTGGAACTATGTGGCATGACGCCAGGTATAAACGAAGCTATAAAAAACTCAATATTCCAAGAAGCAGGAAGGCGTTCATGGTGCATTCCTCAGTATCAGTACTGAAGATCATTTCAATAATTGGCTGTATGACCCTGCTGCCATTTACCAGTCATTTGTGGCGATTTTTTATTGGTGTCTTTATCGGAGGAGGATTATCATCCATCGTACTATTAATCACGGGAACCCGGTCGAAAAGTACCTATCTGCTAACTGGTAATATCCTTATTAAAATTCTTTTATGGACTATCATTTTACTTATTCTGAATGACTGGAATTACTATCCCGACCTGCAAACCAATGAATATATGATGGCTGCCATAGGTATTCTCCTTTTCTTCCAGGATATTATAACTGAGATTTTTACCAGGACGCTATTCAAGTCGACAAACTTTACAAAGCCCTTGATACACCAGCCAAATCAAATTCAAAAACTGGTCGATGACGGTTATCAGAGTTATCTCGATATCCCCATTTGGGCTACCGTTTTTCCTTTTATTAAATGGTTATTTTAGATTATTATGCCGAAACTAATTAACAAACCAACAATCATTGAAGCGGCCGGAACACCTCCCAAGTTAATACAGGAGTTTATTGGCCGGGTCAACTCCGAAAACCAGGAAATCAGTATCGCCAGAATGACTAGTCCCCAGGGATGGTCCGAACCCGGTCAAACCCCGGAATTTAATGAATTTACTGTTGTTCTTAAAGGTACCTTACGGGTAGAAACGGAGAAAGAGGTCATTTATGTTAAGGAAGGGCAAGCCATTCAAACACTACCGGGAGAATGGATCAGGTATAGTACTCCTTATGAAAACGGTGCAGAGTATATTGCCGTTTGTCTCCCGGCTTTTTCTCCTGAAATTGTAAAAAGGGATACTTGAAAATGAGCTTAATGTTGCTTTCAACCTAATTTTTAATAACTAATTTTATTCTCATTCAATATTTTGCAATCAGAAATGTCACCTAATAGTAAAAATTCAACCGAACTATCCCTTACAAAAGAATTTAGTCTGAACGGAGAAGATATTGATTTATTTGGTAAAATGAAGTTATTCAGCATATGTGGCTACCTGTTTAAAATGGCAAATATTCATGCCAGGCAATTACATTATGGATTTGAAGAGATGAAACAGGAAAACCATTACTGGGTTTTATCGAGGCTACTCCTTCGTGTTAATGACTATCCCAAATTTGACCAGAATATAGTTATCGAAACCTGGACTAAAGGATTAAACAGACTTTTTGCGTTAAGGGATTTTTGTATTTATGATCAGGACAACAAAGTATTGGTCCTTGCAACAACGGCCTGGCTTGCTCTGGATAAACCCACCGGAAGACCTGCAAGGCCTGAATATATGGCGCAATTTCACTCGCTTCATGCCGGGAAGCATGCTATTGAGGATGTTCCGGATAAAATTGATCCTCCTAATTCCGACCAACCTGAAGCATCGATCCCTGTCCTTTACTCCGATCTTGACCTCAATAAACATGTGAACGCAGGAAGATACATTGCATGGTTGCAAGATCAGTTCCCGATAGAACATTACCTGCAAAACCAGATAAAAACATTTCAGATTAATTATCATAATGAAACCAGGTTCGGAGAAACAGTGCAGCTCTATTTTTCACCCGGCAAAGAAACCAATATGCATAATCTGGTTGAGGGTAAAATAGAAAGTTCCGGAATCACCGCCTTCCGGGCACGAATTGAGTGGGGGAAGGCGAGGTACTAGTTACTAGGTGCGAGGAGGTTAACGATTAACCATAGATTAAATAATTTATGAAAAAGGTAATAATCATTTTAGCAGTTATTAGTTTTGTTTCGTGTGCTGAGAATGAAAAGATTATACACAAGGATCTGACGCAATACTTCAAGGGTTTGGAAGGAACATTTGTTCTATTCAATCCGCAGGATAACAGCTATACTATCCACAACCAGGAGAGAGCTAACAATCCTTTCAATCCCAAATCCACATTCAAAATTCCAAATTCGCTATTTGCTATTGAGGCGGGGGTACTTGAAAATGCCGGGTCAATCATAGCCTGGGACAGCATCCTGAATCCCAGACAGCCCTGGTGGCCGGAAGCATGGCCAAAAGAGCAAACCTTACATTCTGCCCTGAGAAATTCTGTTGTATGGTATTACCAGGAGGTAGCCAGGAGAATTGGAGAGGACAGAATGCAGGGATTCCTGAACCAGGCCGACTATGGTAACAAAATCATAGGCCCCCGCATTGATGCTTTCTGGCTCGATAACACACTAAAGATATCAGCCATGGAGCAGGTAGATTTCCTGGTAGAACTCTACAATAATTCCTTTGGATTCTCAGAAAAAGCTGTCCGGGTTGTCAAAGAGATCCTGGTCTATGAAGAAACCGCAACATACACTTTGAGTGCAAAAACCGGTGGTGGAGAAATTAATAACTTAAATGTGATCGGGTGGTTTGTCGGATATGTGGAAAAAGGTGAAGAAATTTTTTATTTTGCACTTAACATTGAAGGGGAGTCATTCCAGGGGATCAATCAACCACGGATTAACATTTCAAAAGATATACTTACTGCACTTCAAATTATTGACTGATATGAAAAAAGTATTACCGGTATTTCTTCTTTTCATTTTGTTTGTATCATGCAAACAGCAGGAAACAAAACAAAGTCCCCGGGTCACTTCAGAACCAATTGACCACGAACTTGTCCTCATACCGGGTGGTGAATTCCTCATGGGAGAGGTACCTTCTGAAGGACAGCAATACATCGACAATTATTCCCACAAAGTCCGCGTGGATTCTTTCTACATTGACAAATATGAGGTAACCAATGCACAGTACTTTGCCTTTTGCAAAGCCACAGGTCATCCATTGCCAGAATTCTGGGAGATGGGTGTGTTTAACAGTGGCCCCGATTACCCCAACCATCCTGTCACCGGGATCACATGGGCCTCTGCAAAGACATACGCGGAATGGAAAGGGATGCGCCTTCCAACTGAAGCTGAATGGGAATATGCTGCCCGCGGTGGCCTGGTGAATAAGAGATATCCGCCTGGAGATGACATGGATTCAGGCATGGCCAATTACAATGGTACCCAGGGACAGACACTCGAAGTCGGATCATTCCCTCCCAACGGTTATGGTTTATATGATATGGCTGGAAATGTGCTCGAGTGGGTTTCCGACTTTTACGCAAAAGACTATTACCTGGAAGGTGATCCGGTAAATCCAACCGGACCTCAATATGGAAAAAGAATGGTAATAAGGGGTGGTGGCTGGCGGTCTGGCAAAATGTGCAATACGGTCTACTTCAGGCAAAGCCTCAGGCCTTACTGGGTAGACTTTAATGTGGGATTCCGGTGCGCGAAAGATTTTTAATGGTTCTTAGTTCCTGGTTCCTGGTTCCTGGTTGGTGTGGGCATGAGTGTGAGATTCTGTTAATCGATCAAAAGCTTTTGACCGGAACAAATAAAAAATACTATCTTTAAATATCCATGAATAAATCCTATATCCTATGAAAAGAATCGCCAAACTCCTTTTATCCTTTTTCCTCTTCGCTATTTTAATAAATGGGTGTGATTTAATAGAAAACTGTGGTACTTGCAGCCTGGTTACTGAAGAGGATAATGTTGAAACAAGTCGGGTGCTCACAGCACTTTACTGTGATGACGCATATGATGATAAGAAAAATGCTGATCCGACTATAATAGGAAACACTAAAACCTATTGGGATTGTGATTAGTTGAATATATCTTCCTTTTGCATCACAATTAATTGATCCTGTGTCAATTAATACCTGACGCCTATTACCGTCACGTCATCAACCTGTTCAAGTTCCTTTCTCCATTCTTCAAAGATCGCATCCAGTTTTTTGCCCTGTTCGATCATGGGCATGTCCTGCATTTCATGCAATATCACTTTAAAATTTTTGCTCAGTAACTTTTTCTGTTTGGGGCCGCCAAACTGGTCAACAAATCCATCTGAGAATATATATATGGTATCGCCCTTTGCCAACTGAATTTCATGATTCGTGAAATTATCCATCCTGTCATGGATAGCAACAGGCATCTTGTCTGCCTTCACTTCAACCAGTTCTTTATTACTGAAATGATACAGGGGATTCTGTGCACCCGCAAATTGTAGTTTCCCGTTACTGAAATCGATCAGGCAGGCCGACATGTCCATCCCATCTTTAACATCGCTCTCCGCCTCCATCTGTTTCAACGCCGTCATAATCTCATCCCTTAAAGCATTAAGAACCAGGTCAGGCCGGGTAATTCCCTTATTCAGTATGATTTCATTCAAAAAACTGATCCCAAGCATGCTCATAAAAGCCCCCGGAACACCATGGCCGGTGCAGTCAGATGCGATCACCATTTGTTTGTCGCCCAGCTTAGCTACCCAGTAAAAATCACCACTCACGATATCCCTTGGTTTGTACAGAACAAAATGATCAATCTCATCGCTAAAAAGCTCGAGTGATGGCAACAATGCCGTTTGTATCCTGAGGGCATAATGAATACTGTCTTCAATATGCTGCTTCTGATAGGCAATCAGATCGCGCTGACTCTCGGCTATTTCTTTTTGTTTTTGAATTTCATCTTTTTGTTTCAGGATTTGCCTGTTTTTCTCTTCAAGGGCAATATTGGCCTGCTTTTTAATCTTGTATCCCCTGTAGATATAGTATACCAGTCCGGATACCAGGGCCAGGGCAATGATGGCAAAATAGAGCAACATCCTTTGTTTTTCAATGGCTTTAAGCTGCTCAAACATTAATACTTTCTGTTCGGTAATTAAAGAGTCCTGTTGTGCTATCTGTCCCAACTGTATTTCAATTTCACTTTTTTGTATATCAAGTGTTGCCTTCTGCTCCTGCACCTCATCCTGTTGTTCTGAAATCAAGTTTCCCTGAATATTGATTTCCTTTTCCTGCCTGGTAACCAATACTGTTTTTTTTTCAAGGGTTATTATCTTTTCTTCAATCTCCTCGTTCAGATTATTCAATCGCTCCTGCTGTTCTTGTATCATCCTCACCTGCTCCTCCAGAACCACCTTTTGCGAGTCGATCAAAGTTCTTTGTTGTTTGGTTATTTCCTTTTCCTGCTCTAATTCAACCTCGGTTACCCCATATAATTCTTCCCAATCTTCCCTGGTCTTTACTGCCTGGGCCAGGAAAAGCTGATTTACCTCCAGTTTTTCTTCGTTCAGCATTCTTTCATTTACCTCAAACCTTGGCTTATCTTCAACCACAATAAAGTTGAGCATGGATTCATTGAATTCATAACCCTCGGAAATCACTAACGTATTATTACCAGTTGTTGCCTCCAAAACCTTCTTTATATTGAAATCTTCTTTTTTGTTGACAAACAGAACGTGTGTTTTTTCAATATCCTTGATATCCCTGAACAGAAACACCTTGATTGGTTTATCCTGAATAAACTTTCGGGTATTAGCCATGTTATAAAGCTCCCAGTAGAAATCAGTATCTTCTCCCAGGATAGCAATTTTAAAATCGGCATGACTCTGCATGTTGTCATCCCATTTTACATATTTCGAGATGTCGAGGATATAGAGGGCTCTTGTGACATCATTGAATCCTTCCTGTGAAAACACAATTGACTGAATTCCAATAGCTAACAAAAAAGAAAGAACAATAATACGCTTCATTGGTTTTAATTTATTTTATATGGAAGGATAAAGTTAGTGTTTTTAATTATTATATTTTATTCCACAGATTGCAATGTTTTATCTTTGTATAAAACCGGAACCAGTCAGGATGAAAAGGAGTTTCCTTTTTTATTATTCCATTATTTTCCTTTTGATCACAATAGGCTTGAATGCCCAGGATGGTCCCCTTCCTTCCGGAGACCTGATCAATCCCCGGTTAAATCTTCCTCCCAGGGTATCAATAGGGATAAAAATCGGAGCCAATATCTTCAGCCCATTGATTACACATGATCCCTCTGCTGTTTATAACACTACTCCAACAGGAGAATTTGTCCCCGGATTCAACGCTGGAATCGGAGCGATTGTGGCCATGTCAGGCAAGATTTCATTGTTTGCCGATGTTCAGTTTGTCAGTTCATCAGCCAAATACCTAATCGAGTCGGGTAATTATCTGGATGAGTTCAAAGAGGACCTTAACCAGCTTTCAATACCAATTGGAGTTCTTTATCAGCTGGGTGCAGGAGGCGTAAAATATTATCCCATGGCAGGATTAGTGTTAAATTATCTGATGTATTCAGATTTGAGTTATTTGTATCATCCTTATCCCACAGAATCAGCTTATACAAGAAATGGTGGTTTCGATATAACGTTTGACCGGAACAGGATTCATTTTGATGCCCTGGCCGGATTTGGATTTCAATACCAGGTGAAAGGATTTTTTCTTGGTCTTGAATTATCCTACCGTTACGGATTGCGTAACTATATCGATACCAATGACATGCAACCCATGCAAATATATAGCGGATCATCCATACCCTTTAAATACCAGTCACCCGGATTCCGCACCCATGGCATCATGGTAAATCTTATGATTCAAAAGCCCGGCACATGAGATATTTGGTTTTTATATCATTAATCATATTTGCTCTTTCGGGTTGTGAGGAAGACAGGATGGAAAACTACAGGAATGATTACAGTGGTGACTTTTCATTTCAGACCTTTATCCGGGATGAAGACAGGGTCATTGATACTGTTTATTTTACCGGAACCATTGCGCCGGTTTACAGCAATCTTAAAAACGTCATTTACATCCATTTTGTTCCCGAATTTATCATCGATCCTGTATTAAATGAAAATGGTCAGCTTGGCAACAATGCCTGGTGGTCACAGCAGGGAGTACCAATAAGCGTGGCCGGCTCATTTCGCAACAACAAACAGGATATTGTTTTCAGTTACCTTATAGGAACCGAACAAAATTATATCCTTTACCAGGTAACAGGCCACAGAACTAATTGAACTACCTAATCTTCACTTGTGGACTTGCAGACTCGTAGACTTGTAGACTCTTACATGACCCGCATATGTCTTCTGTTGAAAATCCAGACTCCGAGAATAAAATAGATCACTGTAAGAATAACCAATGCTGAAATATCCGGGATTGCCCTTACAGGCTCATTCCCCATTACCAACACCTTATTCAGTGCTGAGATCGCATGAGACGGTGCAAGTATTCCATTAACATTGAAATCAAAACTGCCGATTGTAAACAAGGTCCCTCCACTTAATGGCATGGCAGCCCCTGTAAAAAACATAAAGATTAACAATGGAAAAGTTCCGATAATGGCAACGTCCTTAATGGACCGGCAAAAAGCTGCAAAAATCAAGCTGAATGCGATCACCGATAAACTTGTCAAAAATGATATTAAAATAAGATACCACAAGGTGCCGGGGATGATTTTGTATCCGAGTCCAATTGCGGTGAGCAGGGCCAGGACAAGTGAAATCCCTGCCACAATGATCTGTACCAGGGATACCCCGGTAAGGAATTCAAATGAAGATAAACGGGATAATTTGAGTCTTTTTAATGTCTGAATTTCAGGTTCACGAACAATTGCGGCAGAAGCCGAAAACATCATCA
>JADHVS010000097.1 GCA_016783865.1 Bacteroidales bacterium | reverse complement strand
ATGATTTTTGAAAAGGCTACATTGGAGGAAAGCTCGAAGGCTTCCTTAACGGTTATCTTGCCATAACCTTCCTTCCGTGTGTCTTTGATGACCTTATCATAGAATCGAACACTGCCATTACCAGCATCTATGGTATCATCCGGCCTGATAAATCCATCTTCCATAGCTACTATGAGGGAAGCCAGCTTAAAGGTTGATCCCGGTTCAGTACTTTCAGCAATGGCATAGTTGTATATCTCCTTATAGCGGTCATCTTCATCCAGTTGAAGATTGGCAATTGCCTTAATATCTCCTGTGCTTACTTCCATCAACACCACACAACCATGGTGGGCATTGTGTCGTTCGAGCTGTTTCAGCAGGGCATTTTCTGCCACATCCTGGATATCGATATCGATGGTTGTCACCACATCATAACCATTCTCCGGCTCCACTTCATTGGCGTCACTTACCGGGATCCAGATGTTGCCTGCAGTCTTTTGCATCAGCCGGATGCCGGTAACCCCTTTCAGCATGTGATCATAGGCTCCTTCTATCCCGACCACAGTGCCTGCTTCTGCACTGCCCACATATCCTATCGTCCTGGCAGCCAAAAGGTTATGCGGCATTATCCTCCTGTTTTTTTGTATCACGATGAAACCGCCTTTATATGTTCCCATCCTGAAAATGGGAAACTGCTTCATCTGCTGGAGCTCCGGATAGCTGATTCTTCTTTTTATCAGGTAGTATCTTTTGTTTAAGCTTCGGGCGGTAGTAAGTTCCCTTTTGTATTCAGATTTCGATTTATCCCTGAACATATTCGAAAGGCACAACGACAACGAATCGATATCGCGCTCAAATACATCCGCATCGAGTGCCGAACTGTTCAGGTCCATGCGAATCTCATAGAACGGCACCGAAGTAGCCAGCAGCCTCTTCCCGTCAGCTGCATAAATATCTCCGCGGTATGGTTCAATCGATTCATACTTCATGGTCAGGTCGGCGGCCATTTGCTTCAACTCCTCTCCCTGGATAAGTTGCAGTTGAAGGATCCTGAGAATGATCACCACTGCACCGGCAAATACCAGCAGATAGATACTTATTAACCTGTATACTATGGTCTTTTTAATCGTCATTTCTTCGTCTTCTCTTTTTCTCGTCCACTAATTGATATGGAGGCTTCTCTGATTGCTTCAGATCCATGTTCCTCTCATCGATCAACCGGGCCACCTGAGACTGGCGGCTGATGTATTCAAGCCCTGAGGCAGTTGAAATCGATTCAGCCCTTAGCTCTTTTAGTTCGGTTTGCATTTCCAGCGTTCTGCGAACAAGTTTTTCTGCATGGTACCTGTTAGCTATGTACAGAATGATAGTCAGGGTAAGGAAAAGAACAAAGGGCAACTGTTTTACCACCTTATCCCTGGTCAGCAGGCTTCCATCCACGACGTCCCGGAACCGCGACCGGCGATATTCCTTCTTCTCCTCCTTCTGGTCGATAAATTCAGGCCTGCTATTTGGTTCGTTTGCCATGATTCAGATTTTTTCTCCAACCCTCAGCTTTGCGCTTCGGGCCCTTGGATTTTGTTTCAGTTCATCCTCATCCGGTCTGATCACTGTTTTGTTAACCTGCAGATACATAAGTTCCTTATTCCCGTAGAAATCCTGCCTGATTTCTCCATCCAGGTTCCCGCTTTTAAAAAGGTTCTTTACCAACCTGTCTTCGAGTGAGTGGTAGGTAATTACAGCAAACCGGGCGCCTGATTTAAGCAACCCGGTTACCTGCTCCAGCATTTCTGCCAGTGCATTCATTTCATCGTTGACTTCGATACGCAACGCCTGAAAGACCTTCGCCAGGTACTTGTTTTGGTTTTGTTTTGGCAGGCAGCGTTCGAGGGTCGTCAACAGATCGGCCACTAATTCCAGAGGGGATTGTTCCCGTGCCTTGACTATGGCCCGGCTCAGCTGTTCAGCATTTCTTAACTCCCCGAATGTCTGCAGGATACGTCGCAAATCTTCTTCCCTGTACTCATTCAATATTTTTTTCGCTGTTAATGAAGCTTCCCGGTTCATGCGCATATCAAGCTGGCTGTTATACCTGAATGAAAATCCCCTGCCGGCTTCATCAAAATGGTGGGAAGACACTCCCAGGTCGGCTATCGCTCCATCTACCTCAACAACATCCTCAAATCGAAGAAAGTTCTTGACGTACCTGAAATTACCCCTGATGAAAAAGAACCTTTTGTCCTTCACTGCATTCGACTCGGCATCCCTGTCCTGATCAAACGCTATCAGCCTTCCTTTTTTAAGCCTTTTTATTATCTCGGCAGAGTGCCCTCCGCCACCATATGTCAGATCGATATATGTGCCATCAGGCCGGACCATCAAATGATCGATGGTCTCCTTCAATAAAACCGGCTGATGATAACTCATGCTTCATCTATATCATGGATGTCCTGACCCAATATTTTTTCAGCCATTTCTGCAAAGTCGTCGTCAATCTTGCTAACCTCATCATATTTCTCAATGGCCCACAATTCAATTCTGCCAGGCTGACCCGCCAAAATGATTTCCTTTCCGATTTCAGCATATTCCGACAATCTTTTCGGGATCAGTATCCTGTTACTGGAATCCAGTATAATTTCAGCTGTTCCCTGGAAGAATTTTCTCAGGAACCTGGCATGCTCCTGGTTATATTGATTAGTCTTGCTGCGAATAATTTTTACTTGCATCTCCCACTCTTCCAACGGGTACAAAATCAAGCACTTAGTAAACACATCCCGCTTCAGCACAAACCGTTCCTGAGCTATTGCCGGGAGTTGCCTTTTGAATGCTGCAGGAAATATAATTCTGCCTTTCGCATCCACCTTGCCACTATATTCTCCTATAAACGTTACCATATAAGGCTTTCAGGTCATTTTCGTAAAAATAAATAAAATATTACCACTTTCCTCCACTTTCCCCCATTTTTTGACACTTTGTTGATAACTTTTACAACAACCAGCCAAATAATTGGAAATCAGCATAGTCAGCGAAACAGGCAAGAAGGTTCGACAGGATTCAAATAAATTTTTGAATCCTGCGAGCGCATTGGCTTCGCCGAACTCAGAAACTCGTTTCCCCGTAGCTTGCTGCGGGGTTAGCGAGCGCAATTAAAAATTTATATAAAGGATCGATGATTCCTCGCAGTTTGCTGCGAGGAGAGTCAATTTTAGTATTTTTACCTTCAGGAATTATGAATCCTGCGAGCAAATTCGCCACGAGTAAACGGGGCGGGGAGTTTCAATTATAACCCTTCAGGATGGAAGACAACAATCAATCCCCAAATGAACTGAGAATAGATGTCAGGAAGGTATTCAGGAAAAAGAATCCGACCATGGGCAGGATGGTCCCCGGATTTATCTACCGGTATATCGAACGCATTATACATCAGGACTTTGTCAATGATTTCCTAAGACGGCACGGACACAAAAAAGGAGTCGATTTTATTCACGCCTCCATCAGGGAGTTTAATGTTGAACTGATCATTCGTGGTGAAGAAAATATTCCCGATACAGGCAGGTTCATTTTTGCGTCGAACCATCCATTGGGAGGATTTGACGGAATTATTCTGATAGAAATTGTAAGCCGGAAATATGCACAGATTAAATTTCTGGTCAATGATATCTTAATGGCTATGGGGCCCCTGTCCGATCATTTTGTGGCCATTAACAAACATGGTGGACAATCGAGGGAGGTTATTCAGGAACTTGATAAGATATATCAGTCTGACACACAGGTTCTTACATTTCCTTCGGGATTAGTAAGCCGAAAAATAAAGGGAGTGGTTCAGGATCTGCCATGGCAGAAAAGTTTTATTGCAAAGGCCGTTCAGTATAAGCGGGATATTATTCCGGTTCATTTTAGTGGTAGAAATACCAATTTTTTCTACAACCTGGCCAATTTCCGCAAGTTCCTGCGCATTAAATGGAACCTCGAAATGTTTTACCTGGTGGATGAGACCTATAAACACAGGAATAAAACCATTCATGTTACTTTTGGAAAACCAATCCCTTATAGCACTTTTAATAAGAGCAAAACAAACATTCAGTGGGCAGATGAAATCAGGTCCCTGGTATATGCCCTTCCCGCCGGAAATGGAGCCTCCCCAAGTTAAAAAATATAAATATTATTGTTACATTTGATTTAACACCGTCCAGATTTATATGGAACCTATTATACATGCCGTCCCGAAGAATGAACTTGAAAAGGAACTAACCGAAGATAAGTTCATCCGGATGACCAATAAGGCTGATAATGAGCTTTACATCATTTCTGCCCTCGATTCACCGAACCTTATGCAGGAGATCGGCAGGTTGCGGGAATTGACTTTCAGGGCAGCCGGAGGAGGTACTGGAAAAGCACTTGATATTGATGATTATGATACAGCCGACGATCCATACCGCCAGCTGATCGTCTGGGATCCTGATAAAGAAGAGATCCTTGGGGGTTACCGGTTTTACATTTGCAAACAGGAGAAAAAGGAGGATTGTCCAGACATTGAACTGGCTACCGGCCGGCTGTTCCATTTTTCAGATAAGTTTAAAAAGGAATATATACCTCACCTGATTGAATTAGGCAGATCCTTTGTCCAGCCTGCCTACCAGTCTTCAAGCATTCACAGCAAAGGATTGTATGCACTCGATAATCTTTGGGATGGATTGGGTACCCTGGTAATTGATAATCCTGAAATGAAATACTTCTTTGGTAAGGTGACCATGTACCCGAATTATAATAAGCGTGCACGGAACCTCATTCTCTACTTCCTTGATAAACACTTTCCTGATCATGAAGACCTGGTGGTTCCGAAAGATCGCCTGGAAATCAGGATCGACAAAGAGGAAATGGCCAGGGTTTTTAAAGGTAAATCCTACATGGAGGATTACAAGATCCTGTCCCAGACAGTCAGGGCATTTGGAGAAAATATTCCACCCCTGATCAATGCCTACATGAACCTTTCCCCTTCGTTGAAAACATTTGGCACCGTGATCAATCCTTACTTTGGCAACGTTGAAGAGACAGCCATCATGATCAACATCAACGACCTTTACAAACAAAAGGTCGAACGCCACGTCAAAAGCTACTACCCGGAAAGCAAGTACCAGATCTACCGGATGATCAACAGGTTGCGGTGGTACCGTAAGAAGGGGAAATAGCGGTGATCGGTGATCCGGGAGCTTGGGATATGGGACCCGGGTGCAGACTTGCAGACTTGCAGACTTGCAGACTTGCAGACTTGTGGACTTGTGGACTTGTGGACTTGTGGACTTGTGGACTTGTGGACTTGTGGACTTGCAGACTTGCAGACTTGCAGACTTGTGGACTTGCAGACTTGCAGACTTGTGGACTTGTGGACTTGTGGACTCTCCTAATACGCTCTCACATTCCTCCCCTCAATATAATTCACAAAACTCTGGCTAACCACTTTGTTTCCGCCCGGAGTGGGGTAATTGCCTGTGAAGTACCAGTCGCCAAGGTGATCAGGGCAGGCCACGTGCAGGTTTTCGACGGTCTGGTAGACGATCTTTACATCCGCCTTGATATCCGGAGAGGTTAACAATTCGCCGATCTTGTTGGATATATCTATGTAGGTAAAAGGCTCGTAAATCATTTTTACATAATTCGCCCAGTGATCGCCCCGGTCAGTTTCCAGCTGTTCTTTTGACCTGTTATATACTTCGTTAATGATGGATTCCTTATCCTTTTCTTTCAGCAATTCAATTGCGGCCTGGAAGGCAATCAAGTCACCCAACTTGGCCATGTCGATGCCATAACAGTCTGGATACCGGATCTGCGGGGATGAGGAGACGACAACGATCTTTTTTGGTCCAAGGCGATCAAGGATCTTCAATATACTTCTTTTCAATGTGGTTCCCCTGACAATGGAATCATCAATGATGACCAGGGTATCGGTTCCCTTATTTAGTGTATCATAAGTGATGTCATATACATGGCCTACCAGGTCACCCCTTCCCTCATCCTGGGAAATGAAAGTCCTTAGCTTAACATCTTTCACGGCAATTTTTTCAACCCGTGGCCGTCGCTTCAGGATCTCGTTTATCTGGCCCTCGCTCAGTGTTTTCCCGTTTTCCTTAAGCTCCCTGATTTTCAGTGAACTAAGATAGTCTTCAAGTCCACTCATCATACCATAAAAAGCAGATTCAGCGGTATTTGGGATATATGAAAAAACGGTATTGTCAAGATCATAGTTCACCACTTTTAAAATATCCTCAGTAAGCAGTTCACCCAGTTTTTTCCTTTCCTTATAAATATCTTTATCAGTACCCCTCGAAAAATAAATTCTTTCGAAAGAACAGGCACGTTTCTCATGTGGCGCCCTGATACATTCCATGGATACCCTTCCGTCTTTCTTCACAATAATTGCATGACCCGGCTCAACTTCCATAATCGAATCCGAGCTAACATTCATAACTGTCTGAATTACTGGTCTTTCGGATGCGACAACAACGATCTCATCATCCATATAATAAAAACCCGGCCTGATCCCCCATGGATCCCTGTAGGCGAAGGCATCTCCATGACCGATCATTCCGGCCACCATAAATCCGCCATCCCATCGTTTGCTCGACTCCCTCAGTATTTTGGCCACATCTAATTCATTCGCTATCTGCTCAGAAATTTCACGATTATTATATCCCTTATCTTTGAGTTTATTGAACAATGCCTGGTTTTCCTGGTCGAGGAAATGACCAATCTTTTCAAGAATAGTAACTGTATCTGTAAAAGCTTTTGGATGTTGTCCAAGGTCGATCAATATCCGGAACAACTCATCCACATTGGTCAGGTTGAAATTACCCGCCAGAACGAGATTTCTTGATGCCCAATTATTCAATCTCCAAACCGGATGAACGGTATCCAGTTTATTCTTTCCAAATGTACCATACCTGACATGACCCAGATACAATTCTGCTGCAAAGGACAGATTTTCCTTTGCCCATATGGCATCATTAAAAGAATCGGGATTCCTGCGTTCAAACCTCCTGAATTCAGATGATATTTTCTTAAAAACGTCGTTAATGGCCGAATCTTCTGCGGAGCGGTACCGGTGTAGAAATTCCTTTCCCGGAGGCACATCAAAGCTCACTGCAGCCACTCCCGCGCCATCCTGTCCCCGGTTGTGCTGCTTCTCCATCAGGAGATAGAGCTTGTTCAGCCCATATTTCCAGGTCCCGTATTTATATTGGTAATATTCGAGTGGTTGCAATAATCTGACCAGCGCAATGCCACATTCATGCTTTATAGGATCACTCATAAATCAGGGAAATCAATAATATCATAAACAATAAATGCACTCGGGAAATCATGCTGGATATTTCGAAGAAGTTTTAATGCATCACTTTTCACCCTGTAACCCCCTACATACAACTTAAAATTCGGTTCATCATAGGTCACTATGTTTTTGATACCTTCCTGTTTATTCAAAAACTTTGCCTTGACCTGGTAAGCTTCATCCCGGGAATTATGTCCCGAACCAGAATAGATCCTGATCCAGTAGCATGGGATCCCGTTTTTTCCACGGTTAATTTCGATATACTTTAGCAGGAATTCATTGAGTTTCGGATCAGCATGAAGTGTTATCTCACCAGCTCCCTGTCGCTCCTCTGCAAGTCTTGAAAAAATATCCTGTTGTTTAGATGCCCTATAAACAGACTGAGAATGAACAACTTGCCCAATTACTACAAGAAATATTGCCAGGATTGCTATTCTCATTTTTTTGCTCTTACTTGTAACGGTCAAAGGTAAGGAAAAAGTTGCGAGTTGTTCAGTGAAACTGTTTATTCAGTTCGTTTAATTCCTGAATAAACATTGTCGGACTAATCCCGGGTACCCGGGACGAGTTGCCCGTAAAGTACTTAAATTTTTCGTTCGATACTTATACGAAATTTATTTATTTTTATTATGATAATATGCCAAAGATTGTTTAACTGTAAATTGTCGGATGGATATTTCATTTATTTTGTAAATTGTGGTTCTGTTTAAATCCATTTTTTCAAAAATTTTCCAAGCATGAAGAAGCTTTGTTTTTCCCTATTTGTAATATTGGCAATGGCCTTTATCCTGGTTCCCGTTGAAACCAAAGGTCATAAGGCCGATATCCCGGTACCTGTTGTTTATGCCCTGATTGATACAGGAAATGAAGTTACCATCCATCTGGAAGATGATGCTGAAGCTGCACATCAACCGGAACAGCAGGATCCAGGCCATGAGGCGGGTACAACCGGCGACGATGCACACGGAGATGACGCACATGACGATGGGGGTCAACACACAAGCATGTATCCATTGCTCTTTATCATCATTGCTTTGATCATTGGGGCAGCCACGCGGCATTTCTTCCGAAGGATACCTCTCCCCTTCACCGTTCTGTTATTGCTTATTGGGCTTGGTCTGGGTGCTGCCAGCAGGCTGGGATGGTTTGGAATGTGGACCATTGGTTCATTTTCGCTGAATATGGGCTGGTTTACTGAATCCCTCAACTGGGCCGGAACTATCGACCCTCATGTGATCATGTACGTCTTCCTGCCTACTTTGATTTTCGAGGCAGCTTTTGCTATGGATGTACATACATTTAAAAAATCTTTTACCAATGCCTTCCTGCTTGCTGTTCCCGGAATTATTGCCGCACTCTGCCTGACCGGAGCATTGGTCATGGGAATGCGAAGCGTGGGAATGGGATTCCAGGCATGGGGCTGGACGATGGCATTACTGTTCGGTACAGTGGTCAGTGCCACCGACCCGGTTGCCGTGGTAGCCCTGTTGAAAGATCTGGGGGCCAGTAAAAAACTGGGGACACTGATTGAGGGAGAGTCTCTTCTTAATGATGGAACAGCCATCGTAATCTTTATAGTGTTCCTGGGAGCAATAACCGGAGGCGGATCAGACACCTCACCCTTTGTTGAATTTCTCCGGGTAGCTGTTGGCGGTACCCTGGTGGGTGCCATCTTTGGATGGATTACCATCCGTTGGGTAAGAAAAGTATTTAACGATGCACTCATCGAAATCACAGTGATCGTCGCAGCCGCCTACCTTACCTTCTTCGTGGCAGAACATTTCCTTCATGTATCCGGTGTACTCGGATTAGTAGCCCTCGGATTAATCGTCGGTGGTGTAGGAAGAACAAGGATCAGTCCCGAAGTGGAACACTTCCTTCATGAATTCTGGGAGCTGGCAGCCTTCTTCGCAAATACATTGATTTTCCTGATTGTTGGTGTTGTGATCGCCAATGCAACTCATTTTACGGGTGCTGATGTACTCCGGTTATTAATTATTTATGTGGCGTTGGCTATTATCCGGGCCATCGTTATCGCCATGCTGTACCCATTCATGCGTAAATCCGGCTACGGATTGCCCATAAAAAACGCCTATGTATTATGGTACGGAGCGCTGCGGGGAGCCATTGGTCTGGCTCTGGCACTTATAGTGGCCGGTGAAACCTCAATTCCTGAAAATATCCGGAATGATTTTCTTTTCTATACTGCGGGAATTGTTACTCTAACCTTGCTGATTAATGCTACCACAATTAAATACCTGGTGAATGGACTTGGACTGACCAAGGTTGCACCTGCAAAGGCGCTGATGATGCTCCAGGCCAAAAATTATTTGCGGCAGAGTACCGAAAACTCTATCAGTAAATTCAAGAAAGACCGTTACCTGAGCAGGGCCAACTGGGAAGCTGTATCGGAATATCTTCCCGAAAAAGTGGAAATAGACGATGAATCGGAGTTAGAACTGGGATCAACAATTGCTGAAACACGCAGACGGATTCTCGAGCGCGAAAAAAGCTCCTATTGGAACCAGTTCAGCGAAGGCATGCTTGGCCCTACCGCGGTGAGGCGATTGTCGGATGCTATCAGTGAGATCATGGATGAAGGCGGACTGGTATCCCTTGCCAAGCGAAAAGACCTTGAACAGGAATGGAAAACCCCGAAAATCCTGGGTAAGCTTCAATCCATACCTGTCCTGAACAAGTTATCAAAACGGATCTTTTTTGAGCGGCTGGCAGTCAGTTATGACTCTGCCAGGGGTTTTGTCCAGGCTCAGGATGAAAGTCTGAAGCTGGTTGAAAACATGCTGATTGCACAGGACGATGAAGGGAACAAAGGTGAAGAGGAAAACCTTCACATCATTGAAGCAGAAATCAATGAGAACAAGATCCATGGCCTCACCTTCCTCAGAAACCTGAGAAATTCTTATCCCGAGATATATAATGCCATCGCCACACGTCAGGCGATCCGTTCCATTCTCAATTACGAGAAAAGGATGGTTGAAAGGTTGCAGAGCAAGGGTCGGATTGACTCGGGCGAAGCACATAAAATTGTATCCGGAATTGAAGAACGGATGAAGATGCTGTTTGATTCGCCCCCAAGGCTCGATCTTCCGAAACCGGTTGAATTGCTTCATGAGATCTCCTGGTTGATTGGTCTCGACGATAAAATATTCAACCGGGTGGTGGACAGTTTCCAGAACAGGATCTATGCTGTTGATGCCACTCTGGTTAAAGAAAACGGACCGGCAGATGGATTGTTTGTAGTGGTACGCGGACAGGTTAAAGTATCCCTGGGTAAAAAGGTTGTCGATGTTCTTGGCCCGGGAAGTGTGATCGGAGAAATGGCAGTGTTAACCGGCCTGCCCAGAACAGCCACGGTATCGGCTGAGTCTCCCGTAACAGTTCTTTGGATGAGTACAGGCAAAATGAAAAGTATCATGAAAGAGTCGAAAACATTGGAGGACCGGCTCTGGAAATTTGCATGTACCCGTTTTGCCATGAACCTGCTGTCCTCCAAACAACCTTATAATGACTGGCAGCAAAAAGAATTCAGGCAGTGGCTGGCGGCCGGAGAGATTATGTATCCTGATGACCATGGTCGAATTGACCTGAATGGAAAGATTGGCATCCTGGTTACAGGCAAGGCTACTCCGGATGATGGTTCCAATGTGATTACCGCACCTGCCATTCTGGAACATTCAAACTTTGCATTCAGTTCCAATTCAAGGGTATTTATCCGCGAACCGAAATAGGCCAACTACAGATATCTAAGATATGCAGGGATTTCGAGCCTCGATTCCCTGCATTTTTTATTTCCATAATATTGTATTTAATTTGCTGATCTTTTTTTAATTAATGGCAAACGAAGTCAATAATAAAAGGAATGGAAACCGGACGGCAGAAATATCTACCGGATTTACTGCCATATTGATATCCTTCCTTGTTGTGGCAGCTATCATTACCAACCAGGAAATCATTCCTGATTATAGCAACATCTCCGAGGATATTTCCTTTCTTAGTGAAAACCTGGGAAGGTTTACCATCAATACCTACATCTGGTTGATTAATGCTATCCTGATAGTATTGCTGGGACCTGCCATACTGCTCACTTTCATCTCTTATAAAAAAACATCGGCTTACCTGGCTTCATTCCTGGTCAGCAGTACCGGAATTGTATTTATTTTTTTCGCAAACAAGGGTTTTGATATCATTTTTCTATTGAAGGAGTACCTGAAATCACCGGAGATTGAATCTGAATCTCTGATGACCATCATCATGAGCTTCCTGATATCGAAAATGCATCTTCAGCTGACGGCCTATACACTGGCCGGATTGAGTGCAGTCATCCTGGGCTTACTTGTGATAAAAACAGGATTATTGCCACGCTTTATCGGATGGTTGTCAATAGCAGGAGGTTTGATCTATGCCACGTACGGATGGGTGAGCATGAACAGTCTGATTTTTTCATTCGGCAGGTTGCTCTTTATCCTTTCCCTGTTAATGTTTGGCAGTGTTTTACTGTTGCGCGGAACGCGCAACAAGCGTGAGTCGTGAGTCGTGAATCGTGAGTCGAGGTGCGGGTGTGGGTATGGGGGAATGGATTGAACAGACTGGTAGACTTGAAGACTTGCAGACTCGCAGACTTTTTTAGCAATTGCCACGCAACCTAACTGAACATATTTCCATCCAATTTTTGTACCTTTATTTGAAACCAATAACAACCATGTAATTCATGAGAAAAAGTACTTTTTTCATGAGCATAGTGGCTATCCTGCTTCTGTGTTCCTCCAATGATAAGAACCATTTCGACCTGAAACAGGAAATATCTTCCAAAAAATCTGCTTCTTACCCGGGCGAAAGGATGGATCTTTCAAATGGATTGATTGAAATGACCCTGATGACGGGAGGGTATTTTACCATCGGAACTATATCGGGTCATCCGGCTACTCCGTTCGATGATCACAGTCAGATTACCTACGGTCATCCGTTTGCCTTTACATCATTCCCGGTCATTCAGCTGGATGATGAATGGAAGATGGCTGGAGATATCTATTCTAACCTCCCTCAAAGTCTTCATCATCAGACAGATACGTTATCATGGATTGCCATGGATTCTACCGGTATGAAAACCACATTCATGATGATCCTTCCGGATTCAACCTCAACAATTTACTTTGTTATTGAGCTGGAAAATCAGGATGCTGTATCGCATAGTGCGGCAGCGGGATTTGTGCTGGATCCCGCCCTGGGAAGATCCGGTGATGGTCGGCTCCTACTGAACAACCAGCCTGTATCCAGAGATACACTGATCAACGCTGGAGTGCCCGGAACCCTTGAAGTATATGAACGCGCCGTTGATCCCAAAGGTCTTGGACTGATCATAGATTTTCAGCAATACTCCCCTGCATCTGTAAACATCGATAACTGGTTTGACATCTATTCCGGTTTCGGTCCCGGATCCAATTCTGTGAATGAAATTTATGATTTGGCCTTGTGCATAAAATTTCCTCAGACTGTTATTCAACCTAATGAATCAGAAAGGATTGAGTTTACAGTTGAAATTCCGGAACCTGATATTTCTGAGATCCCTTTTATCAGGTGGGACCTGCCATCTTTTGTTATGGTGGATAATAATAAAATCTCTCCCTCCTACCTGATTTCATACGCCGAGGTTATCAATCCCTCAGGCCAGGAATCCGGGGAATTAACCCTGGTACTGGAAGCGAATAAACTCATGAGTGAATGGAATGCAAATGATCCGATTACACTTTTGCCGGGAGAAAGCAAATTCCTGGAGGTACCGGTATCCATTCCCGATGTATACCAGGAAACTTTCCTTAATTTAGAAATGCTCTTGAAGTCCGGTGAATCTGTTATCGACCAGGTCACAAAGCCCTTTTTTATTCCCCCGGTCCCGTTTACCGACAGCGGTTTACTTGTAGAATTGGATACTATTCTCCTTGACGAACACCCCTTCGTTGATGTCAAATTCTCATCAAGTATAATTGAATCCGGTCAGCTCATATATGACCTGAAGCCCTATAATATTTTCTTATATGAAGATGAACAACAAATCCCGGATTTTGACCTGGACAAGGATCTTTCAGGCGGTCAGAATAAAGCCGATATCGTATTTGTACTGGATGTTACCGGCAGCATGTCTGAGGAGATCAATGGCGTAAAGGAAAACTTACTGGAATTTACAGACAGCCTGAGTTACCGTGGAATTGATTTCCGCGTTGGAATGGTTACATTCCTCGATATAATTGAAAACGTTTATAACTTTACCTCGGACGTCCAGGAATTTCAGGGTTATATAAGGGACCAATATGCACATGGCGGTGCCGATACCCCTGAAAACTCATTAGAGGCATTGTTTAAAGGATCTCAATTCGAATGGAGACCCGAAGCAAATAAGGTTATCATCTGGATCACCGATGCCAACTACCATATTAATGATGGAAACTGGACCCAGTTTACCAAACAGGATATCATCAATGCAATGCTGTCCAAGGGCATTATAGTGCATTGCATTGGCAATTCAACATTCCGGGTCGACTATTACGACCAGATAGTGATGTCGACAGGGGGTAATTATTATGATATCTACGGCAATTTCAGGGATATATTACTTGATATTTCAAGGTTTCAAACTTCTTCCAGGTATATCCTGTCATACCTTTCTGAACATTCATCCGGCACCCATGAAGTTATGTTAGAAATACATTATGCCGGTCTTGGAGGTGTTGACTCATTGAATTATTCAATCGGAAAGAAAAGCATTATTTCCGGCATTGAACCTGAACTAAAGTGTAATCCCAATCCATTCTTCCCCAGGACTATGGTTACGGTAGAAAATATGGCAGGATTGCATGGCCGTATTGAGGTGTATAACCTGATTGGTCAAAAAGTTATAGAGTTCACAATTGACAAAGGACAGGACCAGGCAAATTTTGCCTTCGATCCCGGAAGTTACAGGCTCGACAACCCTGCAGCGGGATTATACCTCCTGAAACTGATCTTGTTTGATAATGAGAACAAGACCATTTATACAGATACCGAGAAACTGATCTATTTACATTATTAAACGCATCAAAATGAATACCCTGGTTAAAAGATTATTGTTGTTGGCTATCTCCGGGATGATTATCCAGCAGTCAGCTTTCGGTGACGGACTGCTCGTTCCTGCTGATGATGAAAACTATTCATTCCCATTGCTGAAGAATAAGTCAACCGAGGTCAATGTAACTGTTCACGGAGCTTTCATTAATACGGTGGTTTATCAGGAATTCCTGAACGAATCAGGTGATGCTGTTGATGCAACCTATGTATTTCCCCTCCCGGCCGAAGCGAAGGCTGTAAATATGTTCTACTGGAGAAACGACACTTTATTCAGAGCCATCCTGAAAGAGATACCACAATCTCCCACTCCGGGAACCGGAGAGGGAGGGCTGGCAGCATATATCAATGATTACATAGGAAGAAACGGGATTACCCTGGACCTGAAAGGGATCCCTGCACATTCTGTCCAGAAAGTTGAGATACATTATATTTCAAAAGCAAATATAAATGAGGGAAAATACACCTGGTCATTCCCGCTGGAATGCACGGATTTCGTAAAGCATCCTCTCGATTATTTTAAAATTCATATAGATCTTTCAGCTTCCTCTGAGATCTCAGGTTTTAATCTGACGGGAATCCCGGACATGGTTGAAACAAAAATAGATTCTGCACACTATATTTATGACGGGATGAATTCCAAACATTATCCATCTGCTGATATTTCTTTTGAATTCAGTATTGATAAACCCGGGATAGGTATCGATTGGTATGCTCAAAAACTGAGTGATACTACGGACGGTCATTTTGGCCTGACTATAATGGGGCCGGATCATACAGAATCGCCGCTCAGCAATCGCATCATCTTTCTTTTATCCAATTCCACTACTATGCTGGGGTATAAACTCGATCAGAGCATACTGGCCATACAGGAAGCACTTGATCAACTGGGACCGGATGATTATTTCAACATCATTGTCTTCAATACAGATGTTCAGCCATGGAAATCTTCACCTGTCGTCGCCAGTGCCGGTAATGTGACTGATGCCATTGATTTCCTGAATACCATGGAAACCAATTGGGGATCCTCCATGGAGGATGCTCTTGTGGAGTCGCTGGGACAGGTCCCTGACAACCAGTACAATAACGTTATCCTGACCTTTACAGATGGGGTGTCGGCTATTGATCCCTCAAATATATCATCATTGAATGAATACAACACAGGTATCCATTTTGTGGCCATAGGTAAGGACATTGACAGGTCACGGCTGGAACTGGTTTCAGGAGATAATTTTGGTACGGTGACTTATCTTGATGTGACGGACAACATCCGGCAAACGATTAATAATGTATATAACAGTCTTACTCAGCCTGTATTAAAAGATCTGGATATCCAGTTTCAGTCAATCCCTGTTTATTCCGTCCATCCTGAAACCTATCCGGCCTTAAATGCAGGATCTGAATTAATAATCCTGGGCAAATATCATGAAACCGGTCCCGATAGTGTTGTTTTATCGGGATTTGGGAATGAAGGACCTGAAACACTGAACTTTCCTGTAGAATTTTCAGGTACCGACTCCGGTCGTGCTTTTATTCATCATTTCTGGGCCAAGGAGATCATTGAACAACTTGAATATATGATACTTGTATATGATCTGGAAGAGGAACTCAAAGACAGCCTGACCGAAT
>JADHVS010000096.1 GCA_016783865.1 Bacteroidales bacterium | reverse complement strand
TATTTTGATCCTGTATTAATGAAATTATGTTGTCCTGACAGCGTGTACTGACCTTTTATTTCATAAATAAATTCCAATAAAGCGCGTGCCTCATTTGAAGCTTCCGGATTCACAGGTTCAGGTTTGTTCTTTTCAGATTTGCAATTACTCATTACACAGATAATTGCAAGGAGGAAGATAAAATGTTTCTTCATAGCGCAGAATTATTGAATGGTTAATCTTTAATGACATACGCAGAGCCAGATCTGTCTCATATTAAGGTTTATCTACCCGGATGATCCGTCACGTGCCCCATCCCCCAATCCTCACACCCTCGACTCACGACTCACGACTCACGGTTTTGAAGCTTTTGCTCCAGTTCCAAACGCAACGGATTAACATTTTCTCCCCAGTAGATAGTTGAGTGGGGGAAAGGTATTTCAATACCGTTTGCATCGAAGGCTTTTTTGAGCCTGCCGTTATATTCACGTGCAACCGTCCATTGCTGACCAGGGACAGTTTTAATGCGGGCCTTGATAATAACAGCGCTGTCTGCAAATTTATCCACACCGAATATTTCTATCGGATCGAGGATCTTTTCTTTAAATACCTGATCATCCTGTAAATCTGCTCCGACTTTTTTCATGATACCTGAAACGAAATTTGTATCCTCTTTGTACGCAACTCCAATATCGAATACAGCTGCCGACCAGGTCTTGGTCATATTGGCAATGGTATTGATCTTGCCATTCTGGAATACATGGGTAGTTCCTGAAAAATCCCTTAGTATGGTTGTCCGCATCTGGATGTTTTCTACCAATCCGCCGGTACCGTTAATTGTGGCCACATCTCCCTTGCGTAACTGATTTTCAAGCAATATAAAAAATCCTGAAATAAAATCCCTTACCAGCTCCTGAGCCCCGAATCCGATCGCCAGCCCTATAATACCGGCACCTGCCAGGATAGGTGCAATGTTAATACCCAGCTTGTTCAGTAAAATGATTATGAAAATAGTCCATATAACAATCTTTATCACACCCCTGACAATATTCAGCAATGTTTCCACCCTTTTGGCTGTCTCAGTTGATTCGATTTCCTCTTTATCCTCAAGCCTGCCAATAATGGTTTTTTTGAGTTTTCTGATGATAAGCTTATTCAGTCGTAACAATATAAATGTGGCTAATGCCAGGATAAGAATGGCAGGTAATTGGGTAACAGCCCAATCCAGGAACTTGTCGAGGAAATTTTTCAGAACCTCGGCGAAATTAAATTTTTCCATGTCTTGAATATTTTTTTAATCAGGACCGCAAATATATCAATTTTATTTATCCCTCGTCCTGGAAGAAATTATTCTATTCAGCCAGTTTATAGAGCATTATCCGGGACGGGTGTTCCTTGTCAAAATAGATCCTCTGCGTCGCTTTCTGGAAGTCTGACTCATCGCACTTATAAATATCTGTAAATTTCTGTGGATTCCTGTCTACGAGCGGGAACCAGGAATGCTGGACCTGGACCATTATCCGGTGTCCTTTCTTAAAGGTATGTGCAACATCCGGGATGGTAAAGTTAACTTTCGTAATCTCCTTAGGTACAAATGGTTCGGGATCCCCAAAACTGTTTCTGAACTTACCACGCATCACATCTCCCCGGACCAGCATCTGGTAGCCCTGCATGGGTACATTTTTATCGTTTTCCGGATAATTGTCAAGGGTGTCCGGGAATACATCGATCAGTTTAACCACATAATCCGCATCGGTTCCTGTGGTGGAAACAAACAGGTCGGCAATGACCGGCCCGGTAAAGGTGAGGTCTTCCTGCAGATCACCAGTCTGGAAAACCATAACATCAGGCCTTCTTGAGGCAAAGCGCTGATCGTCAGTCATATAAGAAGTAGTACGTGCTAGATGAACATCCTCAGTATAGGGAACAGGTTTCATGGGATCTGATACAACTTCAACAAAATTATCTGTTGAAGTTGGAGCTGAAAACGCCAGTCCGCCGGATTCCTGCATAAACAGACTAACCTCCTCGACGTTTTTCGGTGGCCAGGTTTCAAATTCCTTCCATTCATTTATACCTGTATTAAAAATGGTGGCCTCAGGCAGTTCCATCTGTCCTTCATCCTTAAGGTAATAATTGAAGAAATTAAAGATAACCTCCCTGCCATATTCGGAAGAATTGCTGCCCCAGTGCACATTTCCCATCTTATCCCCATTACCGAAGGCCCATTGGCCTTGCGACCAGGGTCCCATCATTATCCGGTTGGCGTCGTTTTTAGGACTCTGCTTCTCAATGGCCCTGTAGGTGTAAAGGGGACCATACAGGTCTTCGGCATCGAACCATCCCCCGACAGTCAATACGGCTGGTTCTATATCTTTCAGGTGGGGCAGGGGTGTCCGTGCTTTCCAGAAGTCATCGTAATTTGTATGATTCATGGCATCGTTCCAGAACTTGATGTCGCTGTAATATTCTGCCGTTATGTCTTTTATTGGTCCCAGATCAAGGAAAAACTGGTAATTATCCTGGCTGGTGTAATCAACTCCGGGAAATCCCTGCCTCGATGGTTGCTCAAATTCATGTCCAAAACCATAAAAGAAATTGAAGCAATCCATCAGGAAAAAGGCTCCGTTATGATGAAAATCGTCACCGATAAACCAATCTCCAATAGGGGCTTGTGGTGATACGGCTTTTAATGCCGGATGCGCCTCCATGAGCGACATGGTAGCATAAAAACCGGGATAGGAAACTCCCTGTATACCAATCCTGCCATTGTTATTATCGACATTTTTTACCAACCAGTCGATGGCATCATAAGTATCACTGTTGTCATCCACTTCTTTTTTCTTTTTATCGGGATTATATGGTCTCACATTCACATATTCGCCTTCACTCATAAATCTTCCCCGTACATCCTGAAAAACCATGATATAGTTCTCATCGGTATACTGGGATAGTATGGATAAAAAGAAATTGTAAGCCTTTTCGCCCCTGGGTTCTGAATTATATGGTGTCCGCAACATCATCATGGGATGTTTTTCACTCTTGTCTTTTGGAGTATAAATCGATGTAAATAATTTTACGCCATCTCTCATCGGGATATATACTTCCTGTTTATCATA
The DNA here is from genome assembly GCA_016783865.1 of Bacteroidales bacterium. The sequence continues at coordinate 13,067 of JADHVS010000096.1, read as the reverse complement.
GATGCTCTTCATGTACTCAGGGCTGGATTTAGAAGGCTTGATGGGTGTCCGTCTGAAATTGAGCTGGAAACTCTCGCCTCCCTGGTACATGGTGCCGGTTATGGAATTAAATTCGGCATCGACCTGACCATCGTACTGAACCCCTAAATCAGATATAAAAAAACTGAGGATATTTTCAGTTAATGTAATTTTGTCGACCGGAATACCAAATGCTCCCTGGTCCGGGCTATCCATAGTGGATTTGATCTGGCCGTTATCCTTCTGGATATGCATATCAATTCTAAGTGAGATGTTCTCAATCTGAATAGCTCCGTACCAGTCACCGGTGATATCCTGTGCAAGTATAGAGCCTGACGCAATGATACAGAATAACAAGAGGATGAGATGTTTAAAAGTTTTCATGGCCGAATTGTAATAGTTAGTATTAGATTTTACAGGATAAAAGGTATGAACATTTTTGTTCTTTTCATGTAGTTTTTATATTCTTCACCAAACTTGGCAATCATTTCATTTTCTTCTATCCGTGCTGTAAAGAAAAGCGCAATTAAATTGATGATCCCAAGGAATACCTGAACATAGCCCGGATCTTTCATCATGGCTCCAAATCCAACCAGTATCAGTGATAAATACATGGGATGCCTGATGTACCTGTAGATGCCCGTTGTCACAAGGTTTATCGTTTCTTCCAGCTGATCTTCCGGTTTTCCCAGTTTATAGAACAGGTATAACCCGACAAAGGCAGCATAGATTGAAACGGATAACAGCAACCATGAAATGACCTGGTTCAGGGAGAATGGATTATGAAACCAATCCCGGTAATTCATAAGCACCAGAAGGAAAATACACTCAAAGGCAAAAAACCTGAAAATAGCATGGTATCGTTTTGCTCTTAGCGAGATCCACCAGTTGAAGAGAACGTTCAGGATCGTGAAAATAATTATTATGATGAGTTTAACCAGGCTTAACATAATCAGTGATCGGTGAACGGTGAACGGTGAACTGTGAACTGTGATCTGTGAACAGCTGGATTATAACCTGCAACCTGCAACCCTTTTACTCTTCCAGAGGATTATCCACCACTATACGATCTTGCTTGTTGGCCACCTGATACCCGACCATAAAGGCAAGTTGGGATACCCTTTTCATTTTGGAAAAATTGATCTTATCCACTTCATCCCGGATGCTGTGCAGGTCGGCATGAATGCCAGTATGATAAAAGAGTACAGGAATTTTATTCATGTAAAAATAGTACTGATCACTGTTGTACAGGTGGGTCTGTTCGTTGTTGTGGTCGGGGATGATGCCCAGCTTTTCACAGGCGGCATCATTGATATCTAAAAGCCCGGAGCTTTGCTTACCGCTGATCACGAATAATCCGTCCTCATCCTTAACATCAATATCAAACATCATGATTGATCCTGTGTCAGCAGGGGTTTTGGTCCGGCCAATCATGTCGAGGTTGATATTAGCCACCGTTGCCCCAAGTGGGTGAACTGGATTATTTGCATAAAACATGGAACCATACAATCCTTTTTCTTCGGCAGTACACCAGACAAAGACAACGCTGCGCTTTGGTTTTTCCTTCAGGTGCATGAAGGCATCTGCAATCTCTATCAGCCCCACTGTCCCTGATCCATCATCGTCCGCTCCGTTAAACACACCCCCCTTTCCATCAGTTCCCACATGGTCATAATGTGCAGTATATACAATACACTCGTACTTCAAAACGGGATCGGATCCCTCAACAATCCCGACCACGTTATAACTGACAAATTCATCCTTCTTTTTTACAACACTGTATTTTATTTCTGTGTTAATTATATCCATACTGACAGGCCGGTTCTCTGAATCGATTATCTGCTGGAACCGGTCAAGAGTAAATCCGGTACTTTCAATGATCTTGTTGGCAGTATGTTGCGTGATTAACAGGACATTTGGAGGTTGTGGATCCGGGACATCGTCCGACAGGTACATAGTGTTATCAAAGTAGCTTCCATCTTCCATGTCATAAAAGCTGCTGAAGGTATTATCCGGATCAAAAACGAACAACACTGCTCTGGCACCGCTCATAAAGGCATGCTGAACCTTGGGCATTTCCGTTTTTTCATTGAAAAATGAATTGCCATTCGTCTCATCACTTCTGTATTTAGCAGGGACACGGCTCATGAACAGCACAATTTTGCCGGCCACGTCGATGCCATCAAAGGCATCATATCCGGTTTTTTCATCCCGGAATCCATATCCGACAAATACCACTTCCCCTTCAATGGGCGTATTGGTTGAATTCGGGTTGGGACCAATGATTGAGTCAGTGCTGTACTTTTTATTTCCCTCGGGATCAAATATTTCAAATCCGGTGAGTTCTTTATCGGTTTTCAGCCTGGCAAATCCTATGGGCTGAAGGTACCCAAATTGATCGCTGTATGGTTTTAACTGTAGTCTCCTGCAATTGGCTTCGAGGTATTTTGCTGCAATATCAATTCCAGGATCACCGGTTTCCCTGCCTTCCAGAGCATCGGATGCAATGAATTCAAGATGCACCTTTAATTCTTCTTCGGTAATCGACTGGAGAGCTTTTTTTTGAGTGTAACCAATTTGAAATGCAAATAATAAAACCAATAATGATAATAGCGCCTTTTTCATTTTTAAAAGATTTTTGTTGATGTTCGTATAATTTGAATCCTGCGAGTGCATTGGCTGCGCCTAACTCAGGAACTCGTTTCCTCGCTGCTTGCGGCGAGGAGCTTCAATCTATTTACCTTCAGCCATTATCACAACCGATTGGTTGATCTTTTTAGCCGTTGCCGGAAAATGCAGCTTATCATTTCCGGTAACCGCTTCAATGTAATATTCTATATCCCTGTTTTGAATGACTGATGAGGCCAATGTTGTTTTATAGACACCCCTGGCAACATGATCAAAAGGTATTTCCATGTACTTTTTACTTCCCAGATGTCGCCAGTACAAGGTAACGCTTTTTACGGTTTTTTCGCTTAATACCATCACCTTCAATGGAAGGTCCTCATCCGGTTCTAATATGGTCCGCCGTGTAGGTACAATGATCCTTGATGCTCCTGAAAAATCTTTTCTCAGCTTACATTCATCAGGCAGTGGTGCGCCTGAAAAGACTGATATCAGGCTGTCGTGCTTTGTGAGCAGATCTAATTTACCCAGGTTATGTTGTTCAAGGTTGGAAATGGTTCCCATCGTTCCTGGGGTATTTACTGTTTGAAGTAACAGATCCATCATGTTCTCATATTCCCTTGATGCCTGAATTCTCATTTCAAGGATATTCAGCATAATTTCTTCATTTTCTTCCGGAAATATAAGGGCATAACCTAGAATTATATAATCCAGGTTATTTAACGTGCACCCGAATTTTGCCGTTGCTTCGGCAAATCGGAAAGTATTCAGCCAATAATCAAATCGTTCGAGGTTCCCGGCTCCTTTGATACTGTCGCGATAGTGCTCCATTTCTTCAATAAAATCAAAATGATGCTTTAAATTGCCCCAGCCTTCTTTATGTTTTATTATCCCTCCTGGTCCATTTATCCATGTTGATGTCCTGAATAAATTGGCTGTTCGATCAGTTTGTGATTCCCTGTCATATAACGGAGCCCCATCGAGACTGGAAAATATTTTAGCCAGCTGCTTACCCACATTCTGTCCAAATTGTGCAGATGCCCAATCGAGGTAAAAATCATCCACGGGCAGGTCGCGTTTGTTTTTTCTCTGAGCCAGGTCATCCCAGCTTTCCTGGTCCCACGCTGCCTTGGCCAATGCCGATACATTCGGTCCCAGAATTCTTGTCCTCCAATGTATCCCAAGTAATCCGGTACAACCGTAATTGAGTGCATCCAGGGCATCCTTCCGCATACGACCCGCCCAGAACTGTGGAGATATCAAGGCCGGATCATCCTCCATCCATGGGATAGCCCAGGCAGGCCTGCCGGTTATTTCCATAAAGGCAGTTTCGATCGGTGCAAATCCAACTTCCCGGTTAATACAGCTGACAGGGATATTTTTTGGCAATATCCTGTCGAAGCCACTCCTGTCGCCCGGAGGACCCAGTACCCAGCCGCAGGTAGCCAGTGTTGTTTCAGCACCCGACTCTTCCAGAGCAGAGAGGGCTATTTGCAAATCCTCCATGGTGCTGCTTACCTGGTCTTCATCTGCACCGCCCCAGGTCCAGCCCTCAGGCGTCCAAAGCCAGTAATAATCGAGCGGATGAGTTTTGTTTATGCGGGTAAATATCCCCTTGTAGATATCTTTAACCATTTCCCGGGTAATTTCTCCATTATCACCCACCAATCTGCTTTTTAATTGATTCGGCACAGTTAATGGTGTTTCTGTTCCAATGCATGTTTTAACGCCAATATGTTTTGCGAAGCTAAATGCATTACTCAACAATTTCCCAAAATCATTGAAAAGTGCAATGTTTTCAGATTCGGAGTGGGGCCAGTCTGATATATTTTTTATATAGTCTGCACCGTAATAATCAGTCTCAAACAGTTCACCTGCTCCGCAATTGAATTCAGAGGTCGGCATGTTTTCATATCCCCATGTCTCATGACGGGTATTAAAGTGCAAGACAGGATAAGCGGAACGAACAGTACCGTCCGCCGCTATATCTTCCTCATTACCAATCCAAACCATTGGCTCAGCCTGGCAATAGCCGGAAGGATAATTCGAAACTTCCGGGTAGGTATGGAAGCCAATGAAATTCATTTTTAATTTGATCAGTTGGGTAATAATTGCCTTATAATCTTCAACATTCCACCAGTCTGGTCCCTCTGGAAAATCATGAAATGGCAGTATTCCCCGTGTCTCGAAAAGCGGTTTGCCTGTTTTGTTTATCCCGGGAAGGGTAAATGTGATTTTTTCATCAGGAATCACATCTCCATGCAGGTAAAACCTGATACCGAGCTGTTCGATGTAGTCATATGTTCCATAAAGGATTCCCATCGAGCCACCCCCGATTATGTATGTGACCGTTTGATCTCCTGTTTTGGATGTTTTGATCTGGAAGGACTGATCGCTAAGTTGCTGAAAATCATCCTGTAAAGTTTTACTGATTATTGATCCGGGTTTTGTGTCCTTGCCGGCGATCACTATAATATCACCGCTAAAATTATCTGTCTGATCTGATTCAACTATGGGTAACAGCTGATCGGACCTGTGGAATATATACCTTCTTAATTCCTTAGCTGCCAGGGAATGATATGCATCGGGCGACTCAGGGATTATGATTGTTTGGACGGGAGTTTCCTTACAGGATGAAATAACTCCGACGATGATAAGCAGGTAAACGATGTTGAGGCGTTGCATTGATTCTGATCTTATTTGTTATAGATATGGTCGCCGATTTTTTTCATCCTATCCATTTCTTCTTCGTTCATCGGGCCCATTTCGAGAGTTTTCAGGTTTTCCCTCATCATTTCGAGGTTTCTTGGCCCGGTCAGACAAATGTCAACTGCAGGATTGGTCAGGACGAACCGATAGCAATCTGCAGAAGTGGGAGGGAGTTCGCCGGGAGGCATTTTTTTCGGATCAAGGAGCTGTCCCCACCGGGTGGCGGTATAGGCAACCATTCCAGGTTTAATATTATCGGGCATGTGTGGAAAAATATCCGATTCTGCTCCCCGGTTAACGGCATTATACCTGAAATGAAAGATGTCGATGTTTCCATCCCTGGCAAGATCAGGGAATAGTTTTCTGTTGTGACCTGATAAGGCGATGAATCTGATCATTCCTTTCTCTTTAAGTTTCAGGGCACAATCCATTATTCTCCTGTTTGGTTTTCTGGGGTGATAACCGAGGATCATGACATCCGCGTAATCCAGACCGAGCGCCCTGAGCCGCTTCAACATAATGAATTCATTCAGTAATCTGTTATGACCATAGGCGTAAACAGCGAGAACAAGTTCATCCCGTTTTCCTTTCTTTTTCAGGTTGACTATGACCTGTTTCATTTCTTTCGAGGGTCCTATTATAAAACTGCCCCAGGTAAAATAATTGCATCCCCTTTCAAATGCTTCTTCAAAGGCCTCAGCCGGTGCCTTGTAACTGGAGGTAATTCCAAGTCGTCCCACCATTAAATTGGTACGACCTAATGGGACTTTGTCGTTAAAGTCAGTCATTGGTTTTTATAGTAAGAATATTTAAGTCTGCAAGTCTGCAAGTCTGCAAGTCGCAAATTTTAAATCCACACCCACAACCTCCACTCACAACCCAACTTTTACGGAATTGCTTGCTGATACTTTTTCTGCAACTCGATTACATATTCATGAAATTCAGGAAACCGTTTCCATAGGTCTTTTTCGCATTCAGTAAGTTCATCACATTCTACACAACATTCCAATTCCTTTTCAATTACGCAATGTCTGACAGTACATCCGGTTAAAATTATTCCCTCAGGTTTATCGGGATTTTTACACTTATAGCAAAAGACTACTTCCGGATCAAAATCTACATCATACCTTTCTTTAATTCCCCATTCTGTGTATGCTTCTTTCTTTAACTCCAGGTTATCTTCAAGGGTGGCTTTAAGCATCTTGCAATCCTCCGGGCATTGGTATCCGCAATAACACAGTTCAGTTAGCTCAGGGAGGTCATCGTCGCGCCGGAGTGAGCGGGAAAAGACATCCGGGGTTGACAGGAGAGCCACACAGGCCACGCAAGCCCGGGAACCGGTGTGTAAAAATTCCCTCCGTTTTAATGATTTTTTCATTTTCCAATACTCTTTAAAAGTTAAACAAATTAATATTATCGGACAGGACTAAGATTTTTTATAACCTGAAATAAAAGGGACTGATTCGCTTCGTTTAAAATAGCATAGTTATTAAAGTATTTCTTCAAGAATATCGATGGCGTCGGATACGCACTTCATACAAACTTCATTAAAAATATTGTTTTTTTCAAAATAATTCCGTCCCTCCTCTGTGTTTAAATCGGCATGTACCAGTTCCCGGCAATTTGTTGTTTTATTCCGTTCAGTAAACTGATTGATAAATTCTCTGGTTTTACTGTATATATAGTCATTTATCCCTTCTTTTGAAGGTTGTTGACCGCTGAGCCTTGACCCGATCACCATGATGGCACCGGTCACCGCACCGCAGGTTGCCTGGGTCCTTCCCATACCTGCACCAAATCCGGAAGAAATACTGAGTGCAGTCTCCCGGTCGAGTTTCAGATAATCTGTAAAAGCGCTAAAAACTGACTGTGCACAATTATAGCCCGTCATAAATGTCTGGGCGGCTGATTCCTTTTTAGTCATTATATTTAAATTAACTGTTATTTATATTCAGGTTGTTGCAGGTTAAAGGATTCAGGTTCCAGGTTGCAGGATTCGACCCATATCTCACCCCTCACCACTCCCTATTTCCCGACGATCACCGATCCTCGTTTGATCCCCTCTCCGGTAAGATAAAAATAATTGTTTTCAGAACAATCGAAACAGGTATATTTCCGGCCTTTTTTAACCGTCCTCGTTGCCATAACGGATTCGTGGCATTTATCACAGACTATACTTTCATGCAGCGGGGCATAATCCGGGACTTCAATCACGGGGTATGTGACAGAGAAAAGATGATCAAACGGGATCTCCAGGGTGCCAAATGATCGCCCGACAGCCTGTTTTTTATATCTTTCCAGCATTTCTTCATTCCTATGCTGCTCCACCACAACCTTCTGATACAGCTCTTCAAAATCAGGAAAGGTTTGCCTGATGATCTCCCCCGATTCCGGTTTTGAACAGATCCGAATGCCATTTCCATCCCGGTTGGACAAGGTCAGGGCCGTCTTGCCCAGGTCTTTGTAAATTAGTGCATTGTTTCCAAAAGTGCACCCCGTTACATACTGTACGCCATCAGAAAAGCAGTTGTTGGTTTCGGTTATGGCAATGGTGTTTTCCATTCCGTCGGAAAATGACCGTAACTCGCTGACGGCCCTCATGGATGCCATGATCCCCATGGCCAGCCCGGGACAGAAGTGTCCGTGCAGCTGGCCCGCACCCAGCAGCAGGGTGTCGGAACGGCCGGCAAGGATTTGATTAATTATCGTCTCCCTTGGATTGGCCCTTAAACGGGCAATATTGGCTTCATCGTTTGTCTCGGCCTGGTTAAATATTGAATTGTCAGCAGGTTTGATATCGATCAATGGCGAACCGTCCAGGGCATCGAGTCCGGTTACCCTGAGCACATTTTTCTTCCTGGAGATCAGACGGCATGTGGTGACGGCAATTTTATTCTGGCGGTGCGGGCTCCTGGTGGCGAAAATTCCCCTGACCTGGCCCAGTTTGTTTGTCGTAATGAGCGGCTGTTCCCCAGAGCGGTCAAGAAAAAAGAGGATATCAATAAATACAGACTTCTCAATATATTTTAAGCCTTCTGCGAAGGAATGATCTACAATGATTTCACTGATTGAATCAGGTTCAGGTTTTTCAGCGGGATCCAGGAAACCATTCCTGATTGTGCCTATGGGACGAATAGTGTATGTCATTTTGATTATTTTGAATCCTGCGAGCGCATTCCCCGTAGCTTGCTGCGGGGTTAGCGAGCACAATAAAAAATAAATACAAAGGATCGAAGATTCCTCGGAGCTCTGCTCCGAGGAGCTTCAATCGGGAATAATATACATGGTATTCCTGGTGGTGATCTTCTGAAATTTTATACTATATAGTTTTTCCAGGTTTTTTTCGGTGATAATGTCCCGGTTTCCCATCGCCAGGATCTCTCCTTCCTTAAGCAGGATAAACTGGTCGGCATAGCGGATGGCCAGGTTGAGGTCATGAATTGCCATGATTACTGTGACTTCCTTCCGGCAGACCTTTTTCAGTAGTTCCATGATCTCAAACTGGTACTTTATATCCAGGTTTGAAGTAGGCTCATCGAGCAATAATATTTCCGGCTGCTGGGCCATTGCCCTGGCGATATAAACCCGCTGTCTCTCACCGCCGCTGATCTCATCGATGGAACGCATGGCCAGGGATTCAAGGTGGAATTCCTTCAGGATATCTTCTGTTATTTTTTCATCGTTTGATCCCGGTCGCCAGTTCATGTAGGGTTTTCGTCCCAGCAGCACAGTATTAAATACAGTATTGGCAAAAACGGATTGAGCGGATTGCTGGACAAATCCAATTTTTTTTGCCAGATCCCTGCCCGGGTACTGATCAAGCGATTTTCCATCGATCAGTATCGAACCCTCTTTAGGTTTCAGCAGGCGGTCAAGGCACTTCAGAAATGTACTTTTCCCCGATCCGTTAGGCCCGACAACAGCACTGAATTTTCCTTTCTGAAAAGTTCCGGAAAGGTTTTTCAGGACGTCCCTGCCATTATAACTGAACCTGATTTTATTGTATTCAATACTCATGAGATATTGGCAGTTTAGGTTATCATGTATTATGAATATTCCGGATCAACAGGAAAAGAAAAAAGGGTGCGCCCACAAAAGAGGTCAGTATCCCAACCGGGATGATAATGGGGGCTACCAGCGTTCGGGCCATGATATCGGACAGAAGCAGAAACAACCCGCCCAGTATCCCTGAACCCAGGATAACATATTGTTCATCGTTCCCTAATAACCACCTGGTAATATGTGGAATGACCAATCCCACGAAAGCGATGATCCCATAAAATGCAACGGCCACAGCCGTGCAAACAGAGGCTGCCATAATGGAAAACAAACGGATCCTGCCTGTATTGACACCCAGGCTGGTGGCCGCTTCATCCCCTGCATTCAGGGCATTAAAGTTCCAGGAATTCAGCATGAACCAGATCCATGCCGGGAGCGTGATGGCAAGCTGGATCAGGCACTTCTGCCAGGTTGCCTTGCCCAGGTCTCCAAACATCCATGAGATGATCATTGAAAGTTCCAGTTCGTCTGAGATGTATTGCAGGAATGATGTAGCTGATCCAAACAGGGATGTGAGGATAATTCCTGCCATGATCAGGGTGACCGGTGTGGCCCCATGCCACCTGGCAAAACCCATGATGATCCCCGCACAGATCATGCTGAATACGAATGCGGACAGGGTGAGGATGTAGGGATTTTGTTGCAGGGATGAGAAGAAACCTGTGTCTTTAAAAGTCATGGCGCCGATAATGACAATTGCAAAAGCAGCACCGAAGGCAGCTGCTGTACTCAATCCAAGGGTATAGGGCGATCCGAGAGGATTACGTATGACTGTCTGGATGGCTGATCCCGACACGGCAAGTGCCAATCCGGTGGCAATTGCTGCCAGTACGCGGGGAAGCCTGATCTGGTAGATGATCTGTTCACTGAGGGCCGTGCCCTTCCCGAGAAAAGTATTGACAATATCATGTAATTTCAGAGGTGAGCTTCCGATGGTTATCCCGGCAAGTGCCAATGCCAGTAACAGGACCAACCCCAGGACCAGAATAATGATCCGGGTGGATGTGTAGTGTCTGATATGCAGGGCAACATCTGTCATAATCCAAGGCTTGTTTGACTGAAGCAGCCATATAATTCACACATCTGATCCAGTACATCATGACCCAGTACAAACTGGTAAATGATCCTGGCCTGCTCCGTGGGATCAACCGTATGAAAGGCATCCGGGTATATGGTTTTACCAATGAACCAGGCATTGACCAGGATGGTTTCGAAGTTGGTGGCATACCAGTTAAACGGAAGCAGGGTAAAGACCTGATTTTTCCTGGCCGCAGTCATTGTGTTCTCAAGGTGAGAAAGCAGGGATGATTCTCCTTTTAGAATCTCCAGTCCCGCTGCATCCAGGAAAATGTATTCCGGGTCCCATTGAATGAGTTGTTCAATATCAATGGCAGCTCCGGTGACGGGCGATATCAATTGGTTATCCAGCCGGGATGCCACATTATTGGCATTTACAAGTTGAAATGGCGCATAGAATGGTTCGGTTGAAACCAGTCCCCGGGCTCCGCTGTAAGATATGGCGCCGACATAGACCCCGGGTCGCGAACTTTCCGGATATGAACCAGATAAGCTATCCAGCAGATGGATCTGATGGTTGAAAAATGAGATCAGGGAATCGGCTCTTTCTTCCTTATGTAATATTTTCCCTATCAGTCTCAGGGATTGATAAAGGGTATCCCTTTTATCCGTAAAGTTGCCGCAGTTCAAAGCCACTACAGGAATGCTTGTCCTGGACTGGAGTTCATCCGCATCTGACCGGGTGGAGTAGGTAATAAAAATGACATCCGGTGATGCTGCTGTAATTAATTCGGCATCACCTCCCATGGTGGGACCAATCACAGGTTGTTCTAACAATTCAGGATGGGCCATGGCATAGGGACGGCCAGGCCGTCTCTCCAGATCTTCTATACCGCCGATGCAGCCGGAGGCACCCATATAAACGAGCAGCCGAAGGGCCCCTGCCCTTAATCCAACCACCTGGTCCACCTGCTTTGGAACGTGAATTTCCCTGCCCAGCATATCCGTGACGAGGTGTGTTTCTTTTTGGGATAAGCCGGAAGGATCAGTGCAACCGGAAGGGATGATCATGCCGGCCAGCAAAACCAATAATATCATGATATGGATGCTCTTCATGCTGTCAGAATTTAACGGAAATCCTGCCATGGACCAGCCGGCCGGGTGATATGTACTCTGAAGTTTCCATGTGCTCATTATCAAACAGATCCTGAACAGCCAATGATATCAACAGGTGATCCGTTATAAAATCCCTTGACAGCTGCAGATCAGCAGTAGCATAACGGTTAATCGACCGGGTGTTCAGGTCATCGGTAAATTGAGTGTCTTTATATAACAGGTTGAAGCCGAGGTTGACATATTTGTTCAGCCATAACAATCCTGCGGATGCCCTGTTGGCCGGGGTAAATTTCAATTGTTTCCCGGCCAGTTCAGGACTTTCTTCAAAGACATCAATTTCAGATTGGTTCCAGGTATAGCTTGCCCGGAGCAGGAAATTGGCATGAAGCTGAAACCGCGCATCCATTTCAATACCTGTTATGTTTACCCGGGTTACATTTTCACGCCTGTATACGGGTCTGCCGAAGAGTGAGTCAGGGGTGGCCACATAATACAAAAAGTCGTTCCCAATGGAATGATAGATGGTTGGTTCCAGCGTTAATATCTGGAATAACCGGATGTTCATGCCCAGTTCAAGATTGTCGAGGTATTCGGGGCCCAGCTGGGGATTGGCAATTTTGGGACCGACCCCCATCCAGCCTGACCGGCACAGGTCGTCCAGGATAGAAGCCCTGAATCCCCTGGAATAGGAGGCGTAGGTGCTGATGTTTTCTGATATGGAATAACGTGCTGCCAGCCTGGGACTGACGGCATGCCAGGTATGGTTCACCAGGTCGGGACTGTATTGTTCCCAGTAATCTACGCCAGCTCCTGTGGCCAGGTACTCACCGTTATAGAACTGCACCTGGTCGATCCGGACACCTGCGATCAATTTTAATTTTTCGTCAAACAATGCAATTTCGTCCTGTAAATACACAGAAAGGGATCTGAGTGATCCTTTATTGGTCACCTGGTCGTCAGAAGTCTGATAGTAATCTCCTCCATCCACTTTTCCTTGCTTTAGTTCGATGCCCCCTGTGATCTGCTGGCTGGATGACAACACATAATTGGTATTGAATATGGCTCCGATGTCGTCCCGGTCAGATCTGACATCAAACCTGGAATAAACTCCCTTGCTCATCCGTTCATCAATCCTGAAGTAATGTTCACGCTGAAAATAGAGTCCGAGGTCGTAATGCCATTTATCTTTTGAACCGGACATTCTGACCCTGGAAAAATGAGTCAGGAAATTACGATACTCCCCGTCGGGGGCCTGGATCTTTTCGCCTTCGCTCCTTTTGTCTTTGTAAAAATCGTATTGCCATTCAATATTCAGGAGATCATGAAAGGAATAGCCGATACTGGCAGAAATACTTCCCTCCTTCAGGTACCTGGCTATGGAATAGTCCGGATCCGTCCTCAAGGTATCGGGAATATTATTATACCCGTCACTTCCCTGGTAAAAGCCTGACAAAGAGTAAGTTAATTTGTCATTTATTCGGCCGCCAAGGTACAGTTCCGGCTTATAGGTATGGTATGTGCCA
>JADHVS010000095.1 GCA_016783865.1 Bacteroidales bacterium | reverse complement strand
TAACCCAGATCACTTAACTCTTACATCAAAAAGGCTGAGGCGAAGGCTAAGGCGGAGTAAGGTATAAGATTAAAGGATTAAGAATTTTTTTTCCTTCGCCTTTGCCTCAGCCTTCGCCTGCACTTTAGTGCGCTGGGTTTTAATAAGATTGCTTAAAAGAGATGTCTCTATTTAAGAAACGTACTTGTAAATTGAAAGATCAATAAATTCGCATCAAAGAAATATCAAGATTAATCGTTTCATCTGCCAGCACATCAAAAAAGCCGGTTCCGTTAATTCCATTGCTTCTGCCAATATATGTAAGCGTTCCGTTTTCATAAAGACCGACCCGGCAGGCTTTTAAACTCTCTATCAGTCCAAACTCACCATAAGCTGTACTATCGGAAATTGTGAGGTTGCTTCTTTTTTCAACAGTCGTTTTGCCATCTGCGTAAATGCTAAATTCACCCAAGTCTTTTTCGACCCAGTAATTTTCAAAATCTGTTTGTTCACCTTCAAAAGAATATATAAAAGAATATATTTCATCCCAGTTATCATGAACATTCTGATGTAAGGCATCCCAATCCAATGCGAATTTATAGAAAACGATTTTGGCTTCATCGATTGATTGTAAAGCGTTAATTTTAGATATTCCTTTTAGCTGGGTTTCAATCGGGGTCTGTGAAAGGTTTATTTTTAGATTACCGTGTGATAACGCGCTCATGGAAAAGAATAATCCCGAATTACCTGTATTGACAAAATTAAAATTCAACTTTACACTGATTTCTTTTGTGGGATTATTTGGACTTTGAATTCCACAAGAAAGAAAGATAAATATCAGTGAAATTGATAATATTTTATATATTGTTTGCATTATACTTTCTCCTAATTTATTATTTAGCGTAATAGTTCAGCCATTCGGCGAATGAATGTCATTCTGAATGAGGGAAGGGATTGGGAGTGGTGGGAAGTGAAGAATCTCGTAATAATTTTAACAAAAGCTTGAATAGTCGGGAGATTCTTCGGTCGCAAGCTCCCTCAGATGGTCTTAAAAGTCATTTCTAAGTTCGCCCTCTCTTCACCCGCTATGCAGAAATCGCAGTGGAACGGCAGCTATATCACTGTCTCGGGGATGATTATTCGGCCGGATACGCTTCATTTGGTAATGCCAAAAGTTTGTAGTTTCCCGGTAAGAGTCTGGGGATGCGGTAACCTCCGTCAAATTGAACATAAGCATTGCGCTTGACAGATCCACCTGTTGCATCAAAAAGCACAATGGGAAAGTTAAATAATGTGTCTGCACCCGCGGGCATGTACGCTTGTCCTTCAGCAAGATCGATGTGTCCCTGGATGATAGCGCCCCTATCAAAACCAAAGTCTATGTTTTCCAGGCTTTCATCGACTAATTCCAAAACATTTGCATCTTCAAAGGTTGTTGAATTTTCATAGAATTCGGCAAGGTAAAAATCCTTTTGTTGGTGATCCGCTGCTGCTAATAATCTGTATTTTCCACTGGGTAAAGGTCCATATTCATAATCGCCATAATAGTTTATATTTGGTATAAGATAAAAGGGATCGCGGGACGAGTCGATAAATGCAACCATCAACACCTGGTTTATTTTCTCACTGGTTAAAGCGTCGAATAATTTACCTTTAAAATACTTGGCTTTTTGCAGCACAAAGTCGATATTTTCTACAGTCAAAGTATCACTTACACTAATTTTTTGCGCTTTGCCAAAGTCGAACAGGTTATGGAATCCACCATAAAATTCATCAACCACCAACCCTTTGTATGGCCCATCATCCAGGCTTGGAAATCCCCAAAAAATTTTTACGGTATAATCTGATAGTGTACGTAAAATGTAATCTCCCGGGGGAAGACCGGCAATCCGGTAATTACCGCTGGAATCAGCCATTCCCATTCCAACGTGCATTTTTGTAAAAAGATTAAAAGCAGAAGCTTCAGGAAAATCCATTTTCATGGCAACAATGAGCATCGATTCGAGAGGATTGTTTTCTTGATCTTTAATATTTCCCCGTATTGTTGCTCCTTTCCGTAATGCGATATCTATACCATAAGTGGCTTGACCTTCTTCAACCGCCACTTTTTCGGCTTCTGCTACGGTTGCTGCATCTTTATAAAAAGTTCCCAACAAACTGCCTTCTTCCGAAATATTGCCCATGTAGTCTTCTGCATAGACGTAATATTCTCCGGGTTCAAGCTCTTCTATTGTGTAATAGGAGTAGAAAATAAAAGCAATGTTTGCCAGTGACAGATCATCTGCTTTAAACGCAAATATCATTTTAAATTCACCATTACCATTTACCATGCCGGAAATCTTTCCAAGCTGTGCATCGCTGCCCCCGTAATTTAGCGTAATATCCAGGCTGTCCACACTATCAGGCCAGGTAAAAGCTGTATCCGGAAAAGATGAAATTGTCAGCTTATCGGCATCGTTCCAGTTATTGCTGTTTTTATACCAGGTGGTGGATTGATTGTCCGGGGTAACACCAAGTTTGAAATCTCCCAAAAAGGGCACGAAGAACTCAAATTCACCATCGGTCCAATTGTATTCGTAAAAATCTTGCAGCATTATCTCCGGGCAATCAAAATGTGTGAGTGTAAAGGTGGCTTCATTGACTGACGAAACATCGCCATTTGGGTAATAAATTGTGACTAAAAAATCGGCAGATTGTTGTAATTCGAAACTAATGTTTTCTGTAACAGCTCCAGCAGTTACAGTGATTTTTTTTGCAGCCCGCCATCCTTCCTTGGAAAATAACGGCGCCGGGATATTATCATAAATCTCATCAACATAAGCGTACTTATTGGTAACTGTTAAAACATAATATTCTCCTGGCGCCAGGTTTTCAATTGTATATTTAAACGTTGGCAACCATTCTTCACCCACCCATCCATATTCATAAGTGGATTCGCCAATACCGGCAATATATCCATAGCTGTCAAAAGCAAGCGCGGTTACGTATTTTCTCCATGACTCAGTGGTAAATTTAAAGGTTCCTGATATAGAGCCAACTTCCTGAATTGTTTTAGTCTTTAAATGAGTTTGCAAATATTTTTTTGTTTTTTCCAACCCGATTTTTTTGCTGGTTCGCCGGAATTCCTGAACAAATTTTTTGGCTAAAATTTCCGGGGTTAAACGATTTTTAATTTCTTGTTTCATTTTTCGGAGTTGCACCTGTTCATTTAATACTTGCTGGATTTTTGTATCAAATGCTCCCCCTAATTTTTCAAGCTTTTCCAGTTGAACTGCATCCTGTGATCCGTCCTGGTTGGATAAATTAGAAGGCTTGGATGATTGAACAAGATTTTGTGAAAATAAGTTTGTTGTTAAAAGTACAAAGAAACAGATAAAACTTGAGAGTAACAATTTGTGGGTAGTAAGTTGGGTTTTCATTGTAATTTCTCCTTTAGTTGATGATTTGGGAAGTAGCATTATTTTTTTTTAATGGCTCGAGATAGCTGCTGTTTATCAAGAGTTTTCGTAATTCAAATGGATTAACGTTAGAATTTTTGTTATTTTGGTTTTTTATAAAAAGCCCATATTTCGTGATGTTTTAATCCTGATTCATCCACACCTGTGAACACAAAACTAGTTTCTGTTTTTGAAAAAAATATTATTTCTAATTTGTCAGATTAAAAATAAATGACGATCATCTGTCATTCCGGCGTGTCTGTCCAGTTACCTTCAAGTTTATTTAATGTGGACAGACTGGGCTTTTTTGCCGGAATCTCCTGATCAACATATTTAGATTCCGGTATTCCGCTTCGCTTCAACCGGAATGACAAGCGAACAGTGATAATGTGACAAAGTAGAATTAATGACTCAACAAAATAATAATAAATTCAATTCTACACAATCAGGGAATCCCTGGTTATTAACTTCGAAATACCTTAAATTATTAAAAGATTTGAGTAGTGAATTTATGTTTTGAATCCAAAACAAACTTTGTTTTCGAGACTTTTTTTTCTCAGCGTATCAGCAGCATCTTTCTTTTCTCTACAAACGAACCCGCACGCAAACGATACAGGTACACACCGCTTGGTACAAACAAACCTTTTTCAGTCCGACCATTCCATTGGACTGAATACATTCCTCCATTCTGTTGTTCGTTTACGAGCATTCTGATCTCCTCGCCCAAAGTATTAAAAATTTCTAACTTTACATTTTGTGGATGTGCAGACTGTGGCAGCACATACTGAATTATCGTAGTTGGATTAAATGGATTCGGATAATTTTGATTAAGGTAATAAGTTTTTGGAATAAAATGCGCATCTTCTTTTTTTATTGAAACGAATTGATTCTCAATGTCCAGCGAATCATCCACAATTCCATCATTTCCATGATCAACATAAATAGTCACCGGTTGATTCTTCAATTCTTCCCATACTGGCGAAATATGGTGTGACGAATTCTCTATTAAATTAATTTCGTTGTACTTAAAAATGATCTCTTCTGATGCTGAAGCAATTCGTAACCGTAAATTATAGGTTTTGTTTGAACCAAAGTTTTCAATCATTAAATTCTGGCGCTCTTTAACATCGAAATTTAAAGAATCATCATGTGTCATTTCAACATGAGTAACATCAAACACCTTCTCATTATTTTCATTAATAATGATTGTTCCCATATTTATCGTTTTTAGTTGATTGTCCGGATTCTGTATGCTGAAACCATTACCATAACTCAATATATCAGACTGACTGGAATCAGTATCTGTTCTCCCGTAAGCAAAAACAATTGAATCCGTAAAGACTGAGAAGTACATTGATGAATCAGCGAAGTCACTCGTAGTGATCGAATATTTATCTTCCGGCACATAGTAGCCAAGAGGAGGATGGAAATAACCTGTCTGGGGAATAATTGGAATCCCATCGGACAATTCATTTGTGACAACACTATCAGCATATCCTATAGCATGACCAGCATTGTTTAAAATATAAACGGAAGCATTATCCGTGACATATAAATTAATATATTTATTTTCTTCATTTTTAGTCATAACGCGTTTAACAGAAGCAGCATTCTTCGGCAGTACAGGTTTAGTAAGATATGCACTTACAGGTTCATTCAAAAACAAACCTTTCGTGCCTCCGTTCCAGCCTTCGTAAGACCATTCATTCTTTTCAGTGTTAATCACTATTCTTCTTGTTGCATCATTAGGGTATTTACTATCATAAATATAAATCCAGAAAGACGTTTCAGTATTCGTTTCAATTTTGTATGGATTGACTGCATGTGCGCCACTCTTTTCATTGTCACGCAGAACAAGGTATCTATCATCCCTCATTTCCATTTTAAACATCTCCTTAATCTCATCCAGGGTCTTAATAGGTGTTTTTCCAAGTTGTGAACGGCAATACCTAAAATGGTTTTTACCTAATTGATGCTGCTGCAATTCATTGATCACCTTCCTGCGGTTATCATTGATAAGCAGGTCATAAAGATTATTAAATTGTCCTACTCCCGGAAACCTGCCCAGAAAAGCCTTTTTGTCATCGAAAGCAAGAAAAGTTGAAATAGCTAAACCAGCGCAGCTTCCTTTCCATACACTCTTATGGATGAACCATTTAAAAAAAGCATTATCTTTGTAAAATGGATAGGGTTGTAAAATCCAATAGCATTGGTCTGTTCCAAATGTCATTACCCACAAAGGCCAATCAGGAAAATGTATTGCGAATGCGGAATAACCTAAATATTTGCTGAAATAATCGGGATAACTATCACCAGTGTTTGGATCGATACTCTGCTAATAAAGCAGTTATAAACTCTAATGGATAAGATAACTATCACCAGTGTTTGGATCGATACCATTCGCATAGTCAAATTCCCGTCTATTCATCCACCAGGACTCCGGCCACATCTTTTTTATTTTATTAGCAAACCGCCATCCGTGCTTTCCAACCGAGAACGCTTCATACTCATCATTTGATGTAATCCGGGTTAGGATATAACCTTTGATCTTAAATAAATCGCTATCAATGAAATTGTTTAAATTAATAGCATCCTGTATGCGAATAACACATTTTCTAGACAATATATTTACAGGAATATTCCAAACATATTCTCCATCATTATCTTCTATATGGTTAATAATTTTTGTAAATGTTGATCCACCATCCTCACTAAGCAATATATATACTGAATATGCAGAAAAATCCCACATTATAGTGTACTGTTCACCAGCCATCCATAATTCATTTTCCAATGGAGAATAAATCCCAAAATCAATACTATGAAAACGGGCAACAGCCATCTTGCTGCCTCTGCCAAACAATTCGTTGTGATCATCGTACCAAAATACTCCTCCTGTAACAATCAAATCATCTTCCTGAATTGCGATATGTTCAAAAGTGTAATCAAGTTCAAACAATGATCTTCCGTTTGTGCCGAATTGTAAATATTGAGTGCCATCCTGCTTAAATTTCATTAATCCATTAATAAACTCACTGTTTTGCCAACCATTTCCCACAACAATGATAGAACCATTTGAAAGAAGTCCAATAGCGGTTGCTTGATCAAAGTCATCTGGTTGAGTGGAACTTGTTGTACCATTTGTTCCAAAATTCAAATCAGAAGAACCATCAGGATTAAATCGGCTAATAAATAATCCAAACCAGGATGTCCCTCCTGCAAGCAATATTTTTCCATCAGGTTGGATGGTCAAGGCAATACCGTCATAATCAGCACTAATACCAGTATTTACAATTCCATTCGTACCAAAAGTTTGATCAATTGTTAGATCATCATTATATTGAGTCATAACATATAAAGAATTTGAAATCCCTGCCACAAGTATTTTTCCATTGTTAGCAATTTGTACCTTTTTTGAAATATCATTATCAGGTCCAATATCGGTAGTTACCAAATCTCCAACTGTGCCATCAGGATTAATGGGGAGAAGTTGAAATTTATCACCAGGTATTACAGCATAAATTTTATTTCCCTTAATAGCTATATCTATTATATTTTCAAAATCGAAAAAAACCTTCTTTCCTTTATGGGCAAATGATTGATCCAAGTCTAAACTTGGACTAAACCGGGCAATGGCACCTTTAGATTTTCTTATTGTTCTTTCAACTACTACTGCTTGACCAACAGCAATTATATTTCCATCCGACAGAATTTCAAAATCTTCTATATTTGATAGAGAATCGTTGATAACGATAGATTTAATCAATCCTCCATATTGGTCAAATTTTGCCAAAGCAAAACCTGTATTGAAATTATTATCCTGATCTTTGACTTTTGCCCAGCCACCAGCCAAGATTGAACCATCACTTAAAACCATTATTTTGTTTATACCACTGGAACCATCTGTGAAAGTGGTGGTTGCATACCCATTTGTGCCAAATGACTCATCAGGCTCAGATGATCTTTGTGCATAAGAGCTATTTAGATAAAAAATAATTATTATTGAAATAGAAATTGAATAGAATTTCATCAGATTTTTCATACTTCTACCCTTCCTTAAACTTACCTACTTTGGTTTTATATTGGTTAAAGTAATCCTTTTATACTCATCACATTTTTTTATTTAAAAAGACATATCTCGAAACTTTAGTTTTAAAGTTCACCTCATCAACAACATCTTTTTCACCTCATCAAACAAATCCGCACGCAAACGGTACAAATACACGCCGCTTGGCACTGGTAACCTTGCTTCGTTACGACCATCCCATTTTACTGAATAAAATCCGGGATGTTTTTGTTCACTCACTAATGTTGTGACTTTTTCACCCAACATGTTGAAAATATCCAATGTTACTTTTTGCAAATGATCCGATTTTGGTATGGCATATTGTATCGTCGTTGTTGGATTGAACGGATTTGGGTAATTCTGACTCAATGAAAATTCTACAGGTGATATTGAATCATCATCCTTAACCACGGAGATACCTGTGATCTTTAGCGAAGAAGATGCGAGTTCAACCATGTAGTCCCCGTTGTCCAGGATGGCGTATTCAAGAGTGAGCGGGGATACACTTCCGACGGCAGCCGTAGGATGAGCATAGAATTTTATGTTTAATAGTTCTCCTGACCCGGTAGTAGCACTCTCTGCTGTCATTTCGATGGTGACACGACCTTCGGGCAAGATCGATATGTTTTCGACGGTCCATCCATCTGTCAGGGTGTTTTTGGTCATGATATCCACAAAGTCAAGAATGTCCTGATCAAAACGAATCTGAAATTCGAGGGTATCGCATCCCGGGGTGGGAATGTCGTCATTTTCGACGGGTACGATGACAGTCTCGCCGGCAAGAGCTTCCGGATTTTTAGCCATGCTGAGCAAGATGCTCTCCGGCGATTCAGGGTAACGCACTTTTGCACGTATAAAGGCTGTGGCATGTAATGATTTCCATGTCTGAAGGACAGCGTCCCATTGGAATGCTCTTCCGGTATCTGTTGTATCGATGCCGAGCGCCGGCGTATTCTCACCGTCGTAGCCGATGCCCACGAAGAATTCGTTTGTTAGTTTGATATCCTTCTCCCGCAAGTCCACAGTAAACCAACCTTGAGTACCAGCAGCTTTTGCGAGAGCAGAAGGTGTCACAGTGAATGGATCGACGAGGGTTCCATAAGGATCGCCCATCCAAACTTTGAAGGAACCGTCGCCCCCGGTTCCTGCGGCGTCCTTATCAGCAATGTAAAAACTGATCTCTTCCAGCGTCATCGGATAATCGGGCGCTTTCAAGTTCGTCCCGATCACGTCGCCAGTCTGTTGAGAGAATTTCATGGTTTCCGGTTCATTATCATCAAAGGATAAGGAAACTAATGCCCTTTTCAAGCCTTGATAGGTTGTTTTTAGTTTATACGGCACGACAGAGTAGTAACCATTGGAGACGACTTCAACATAGTAAACACCGGCGGATAGATTTGGCAAAGTAATGGAATCGAGCGTATCGGCAGAGATTGAAAATCCCAGGGGAGTAAATGTTTCGTCATAGACCACCAGGTCGTAGTTGAGATCCCGATGCATGGTCAGATCGACGGTCAAGTTCGTTGTCTCGCCGGTAATTATGAAGTAAAAATCCTTTTCATTCGCGCGGGAGATGTAGGAGACATACAAATCACCGGATTTCAGCGGTCCGTAGGCTTGAGTGAATGTATCATTGACTTCATACGTATCCACAACGTTTTTTTTGCGCCATAAATAAGCAATCAAGAAATCTTCCCATTGTGTGTCCATTACCAGGTCCACGTAATTCTCGGCATGATAGTAATTATTGTACTGGTACCAAACGGTTGGGAAATAAATAGAAAGTCCGTGGGAATTTACTTCGGGTGAGGAGTAATAGTTCGCCACAACTGCCTGGGTGACTGCCTGCATTACTTGATCGCATGCGGATTGTATGTTTGTATCAAATGAATTCAGCTTAAGTTGTTCGCAAAAATGGTACAGATCGCGGTAGGGTCTTGTATGGTAAGATTTTGTTGTGGCGAGAGCCTGTGTGACCGCGCTCCAGGGCCTTTTTTGGATGAGAGTCGATGCCAAGTGGTCGATGGCGTCTTTCAACATGCCGATCCGCCATGTGTCTGTCGCGGACTGGGTGATCCCGGGTGTATCCTGTGAGAATTGTCCGGCATATAGTTGGGCGGTATATGCAGCCAGACCGTAAGAAGTCGTTTCCGGATTGTTTTTGAGTACACTAAGTATATCTTGATAAGGATAGCCTACACCTGGCTCTACCTCCTGGGATGCGACGATGTAATCTGCCCCGAAACGAAATTGATAGACGTTTTCGACCATAGCCATGAGACAAGCGTCCATGCAGAGAACGTCGAGTTTGGGGATATTCGCAAATACGCTGCGCAGCTCCCAACTGTACAACCGGTCGTTGTTCGTCTCATCGATGATGATATCCTTGAAAGTTTCCACGATTTCCTCCCTGCCAGGCGGCAATTCCGGGAATGGATTATTTTGATAACTCAATGAAGATCCCGACAATGTACGTTTGGTCCATCCGTCTCCATGATCCCACAGGACAAGGGCATAATGATGAGCCGGGTACCACAATTGCGCCCATCGCACAAAGGATACCAGCGTCCCCGGATGCCCCATATTCAATTCACCGTAGTTCTTGAAGCGATAATCCTTCTCATCCAAAAAATATCGTCGTGTCGAACTCCAGTCAGGTTCGGTGGATACGTATTCCGGATGCCGGTCGAACTGTACAACAACGGCGACAGTATCATTTCCCAGCACACTGTTCATTTCTTGCATGTCTAATAATGCATTGTACTCAAGATCGTCATCCCCGTCCAGGTAAACCATATAGGTCCAGTCGTATTTAATAACCTGGTACGCGATGTAATGAGATGCTGTGGGTTCCGGGAAACCATCGGGAGTGAGGTGCACGCGTACAAAGAGCGTATCGATGATCAACTCGCTGGGGATTTCGACTTCCTCACTCAACCAATCCGAGATGGTATCAAAGTCCGTTTTATTAAGATTGGTTTTTTCCTTGCTGTCGAAAATGTTGCCTTTTTCATCTTCGATGTCCAGTCGGATTGTGGCTTTTGGCGCGGATTTGAAGCCGTATATCAGATTAACTTCGAATTCCCACGTTTCTCTGGGGCGGAGCACCCAAGGATTCCACCACAGTTTTTTATCAGAAGGAGAGATGTCAGAGATGCGAATCCAGTCATCCTCACCAAGGATTTTTACCACGATTCCGTCGTTGCTGCCACCGTAATTGGAGTTGGATTTGATTGGCTGAAAGACAGGAAAATCAGCGCTTTGTGTGTACCCGCACAGATACGCATTGCCATCATCGTCAGCAGCAATATTCGGTCGGTATTCGCTGTCGCTCCCACCAATATATCTCGTCCATACCGTGTCGGTTCCGACTTCGTTTAATCGGCGCCGTACAGTCCCACAAATGCCCTGCCCTTGAGATCAACATCGATTCCTCCATAGCCTGCGTACGGATACAGGGTCGAGTATTCAAGATTGCCAGTCGGATCAAAGCATGTTATGAATCCTCCCCATCCTGATGTCTGAAACGCACCTGGTGTCAAGGGAAATCCATCTGCCGGAGAGCCGGTAACGTAAGCATATCCTGAAACATCTGCTGCAATACCGCGCCCGGTATCTCTTTTATCAGGGGCAGGCCCGCCCAGGTAAGTCGAGTACACTGCATCCTTTCCACCGGGGGTGAGTTTGATGACGAATGCATCAGCATCCCCTGCTATATTATCCTGAAAAGCATTAACGACAGGTAGTCCTTCAGCCTCGGCATACCCGGTAATATATGCGTGACCCACAGCATCGGCAGCTACATCCAGGACTTCCGTGTCCCCTTCGGAAGCGATGTATGTGGAATAAAGGAGCGATTCATCACCGCTTTTGGATGGATCGAATTTCGCAACAAAACCAGTGTAGCCATAATAACCCAAGTTCGGTTGGAATGCGTTTCGGATGGGAAATGGATCGCCCCCAATAGACGGCGTCGTGTTCCCACCGATGACTACATGTCCGAATCCGTCCACTCCCACGCCCATTGTATTGCCGGCATCCCCTTCATGATCTCCACCACCAAAGTATGTTGCGTAGAGGATACTATCCCCGGTTGGATTCAATTTTAATAAATATGCGTCTGTGTTTCCTCCGGCGGATTCCTGGTATGCATTGACCGTGGGGAAATCCCGAGCACCTTCGCTTCCACCGATATACCCGGCAACATAAGCATTTCCTGCAGGATCGACATCGAGACCATAGGCGCTTGCATAGGTGTATTGACCAGTCCCGCCGATGAATGTGATATACTCGTACTTTGCGTTGTCCGGATCGATTTTCGCTACAAATGCTGTGCTGTTGCCGCCGGTCATGTCGTATGTTCCCGGGAAATCGGGTGAACTTGAATTTCCTGTGATGTAGATGGCGCCTGCCGGATCGACAGCTATGTTCTGGATGTAATCCGATTCACTTCCACCGACATACGTGGCAAATATCACCATGGGATCGATGACAAGGGTTTCGGTCTTGTCATATTCTTCAACCTGGAATGTAACCCGATTGTTGGAATCCCAACAGTAATTCCCGGGTATCATTTGACGGTCACCATCGATTTCTTGATATATCATCGGCTCGAGGAATGAGACATCGCCAAGTTCCGTTTTCAGGATAAGGTTTCCCTGTTCATCGAAACGCTGTTCTTCTTCACCATCGAAGTTCAGTGCGATTTTATTTGGATCGGCACCGGGTTTAACAATAAAATCGTATTCCAGTTTTCCCTTAGTTCCATGATAAACCAGGTCGATGCCGTCGTAGATCTCTTTGTATATTATCTTTTCATAGTTGGGGATGTTCGTTCGCCAATTTGTTGCATCGCTGCCGATGAAGTAATTTGTCTTACAGTCCTGTTCATTGATACCGGTGATCTCCGCATCCGGATTGGCATCCTCGATGGTCATGCGGATCGATGTTTTTTTGAGCGTTGTATTAAGATTTTTTTTTGCACAGTGCTGCAGACTAAAGACGGATTGGTTTGGGGTCAGGAAGAGTGTGTAATCCAAACCATGACTGATAAATTGTACGGATTCCGCAGTTTGCCCCATATTTTTCTCAAACCGGAGGGGCATTGTTTTAAGGCATCGAACCTGTCTATTGTATGTTTTTCCCGGTTGCGATTCGGGTGCGACTTTTAGTGTGTGTTTATGCGTCCCATCGGATAGGAAAAGACATATCAGAAAGAATAGTATATTGATGGTAAAAGTTAGTATGATCTTGTTTTTTCGGAGCGTATTATTTTCCATTTTGTCCTCCTTAAAAGAAATGTGTTTTATTGAACCAAAATCATCTTTTTTGTTTGGATGAAATTTCCTGCGCACAGTCTGAAAAGATAAATACCACTCGACATCTCTCTACCGGTTTCATCCCTGCCGTCCCATTCAATTTCATAGGAGCCTGATGTATGGATAGTATTGATTAGCGTTTGGACATGCTTTCCTCTAATATCATAAATGATTAATAATATTTTTATGCCATTACTGTGCAGTGGAACATCATATCGAATAGTTGTAACCGGGTTGAATGGATTTGGAAAATTTTGATGCAGCGCAAATGTTGTTGGAACAACTGCGTCATACATATCTATGTTCGAAGGATGGGCGACCCGGAAGACTCCATCCTGTATTACAGATGCGGGATCTCCTTCATTAAGCAGCAATTCTTCGAATGTGAGCGGGCTTGTTTCGTCCGGGGAACCGAGAACATCAAAAGTGATGTTTACGAGGATTCCGCTTTGGCTCAAGGGCTGGATGCCTGCCATAGCGATCAAGATTTTGCCGGAATCTATCACACGATAAACAGCACTTCCCCAGGACTGTCCCACAGTTCCGGTGGTGGAGGCATTTTTTGCTTTCAGGATGTTTGGATTGTATGCCAGTTTAATATCCGCAGAAAAAATATTTTTGCCTCCGAAATCCCCAATTTCAATGGGTACAATAACCGAACTGTCCTGCTGATGGGTAAATTGAGCTTGGGTGATAAATCCAACAGACACACCGGTTCTGTTGTTTGATATGTTTAATTGCTTATTTCCTAACAGGGGTTGTTCGACCGGGAAACTCGTGATAAGATTTGAAATATACCTAAGGATATAGGATGCATCGAGCGACTTGACAGCAGCATTACCGCTGACGTCGGCGGCGATACTATCACGATTCGGATTGGTAAAATCAAGGATACCAACAGTGTTGCGAAGAACAGAAGAAGCATCCAGTGGCTGAATCTGATCGTTGCCGTCCACATCACCGTAGTATGAGCCGGTAAAGTCTTGATCCGCAAGATCGGCAGTGAATTGTGCATAGTCACGGGAGGCAGGATCAAAGAAAATGCCGGCTAATTGGGGTCGGATGGAGAATTGTGTGTTGTAACTCAAAGGAGATAAAACATACAGACCTTCCTGATCGGTTGCTGTTTCGAGCGTCACATCGCCGGAGGAGATGATATGTACGCCTTGCAGAGGATCGCTGCTGTTGTAATCGACTACCCGCCCTAAAATCGTTCCTCCGAAAGTGTAAATTCTTTGGGCTATATTGCTGGGTACCCATCCGGTCAGATAAGCCCTGGCTTTGATCGTTGTATGTGTGCTTATGGAGATGGGAGTTGTAAATAACACATCTGATTCAGTCGGATCGCTGCCGTTTGTGGTGTAATGGATCGCGGCAGCGGGGGTAACGCATGAAATAGTAACGTTTTGAGCGGTTGTGTACGAGCCTGGCGCAGGATTGAAAGTCGGCGTCGCCACAGTTCCGGTGATTGTGTAAATTCCGCTGGCAACGCTGCTGGGCGTCCAGCCTGTTTTGTATGCCCTTACCTTTAGCGTGGTCGTAGTTGAAATGTTAATGGGAGCGGTGTAGGTCGGATCAGTCTCTGTCGGATCGGCGCCATTGGTTGAATAGTGGATCGTTGCTCCTGTCGTTGTGCAACTGATGGTGATATCCTGGGCTGTGGTGTAGGTGTTAGGAGATGGCTCAAAGTTCGGAGTGGCTACAATTGATATTGGCTCAATTGTTGTACAGACCGTTTCTGCAGGAGTCAAACTAATAACCGTACCGTTTTTATCACTCCCTTGTGCGCTACCAATACTAAAACATATCGTTTCGCCCAATGTTGCATTCTCCAATAGTTTGAATTTTATCCGCAGCACAACACCATTTCCGGAATCGCCAATACCATCGGTTCGGTAAACAGAGGCGCTAATTTTACCGGCGGCGTCTTCGGGCACAACTGTTTTTTGCGCGCCTGTAATGAATGAGCCGGACTCATCGCTCACATAATCGACCATTTCAGTATTAGTATAAAAAAGTTCAAAGGCTGCTGCCGACATATCAGTCACTGGTTCAATGTTGGATCCAACTTCAACTTCCACCCAGAATTCGCTGCCAGGTTTTTGCTTAGCCGGCGCAGTAATAAAAATTGGCGCATTGATTTCATGAATTGAAAAGCTTTGCTCGCTTTGATGCGAAGGAGCGCCATCCACATCTGTGATTTTAACCAGGCAATTTGCTGAAGGGGGCCCGGTTACCAGCCATGATTGTATGTTGTCATCCGGTGTGCCGGCAAACAGTGTTTCCCAATTGGCGCCGCCATCGCGGGTGAGTTCTATTTTTACATTTCCACTCGTACCGAAGGAGTTCCATGTGATATCATGGTTGCTTCCAGCATTCCAATTTTCTGCTCCATTCGGGGATGCTGCGCTAATGTTTTCAGCAAACCCCGGCATAACAACTTTTCCCCAGCCGTAAATATTATCTTTTCCAACATCTCCGAGGTCAACTGTGCAATTAGTATAAAGATAATTTTTTATCTGCGTATCGGAATACTCCGGATATCGTGATTTAATCAGCGCACAAACTCTTGCTGTATGGGGAGCAGATAAAGATGTGCCGTACCAAGAACCATCATAAGCAAAACTATTACAATTGTCCGGAGCGGTTACATCGGGTTTAATTCTTCCATCGGTTGTCGGACCCTGGGAGCTAAAGGATTCTTGTGGCCCGGCTTCATAATTAATTCTATCGATCGCTCCAACACTTACAACATCAGTAGCGCATACCGGATCCATAAGGCTGGAAGAATTTGTGCATTGACCAAAGTCGTATTCCCAACAAAAGAGTGTGAAATCTGCATTTGATGTTGCTGAGTATTTATGCACAATTATACCATAATTCATTCCAGTTGAAATAGTATCTGGTCCTATTGTGACATAATTTATTGTTTCCTGCGGCATAAGAGGCCCAACGCTTTGATCCCAGGTGGATTGTGCAACCACTGTCCAATTGCCGCCGGACACAGGTCTTTGTACCAGGTAAAGATCATAATCCTCAGTGGTGGTTGGGTAGTTATTCCAGTTTAAGAAAATACTGATCTTTTTCCCGGAATCTATTTTATAAAAGTCTGTAGGACTGCTGCCCAATGAGTTAATAGTCGATCCCCCGCCATAGTCATGAAAATCATTAGCATCCGGGTTAAATGTTCCTCTATAGTGTTTTTTAGCATGATTGCCGGCACCATTCACCCAGACAATCCCATTACTAATCGCATCGTTCGCTATATCACATATAATTCCGGTTCCATCCCAGCGCACTAAAGTGCAGGCAAAGGCTGAGGCGAAGGAAAAAAAATCCTTAATCCCTGTGCCCGAAGGGTGCTTTAATCTTCTACCTTGCTCCGCCTTAGCCTTCGCCTCAGCCTTTTCGTTGTATGAGTTTATTG
>JADHVS010000094.1 GCA_016783865.1 Bacteroidales bacterium | reverse complement strand
TTCGGCGAAGCCAAACAAACCTGTGAGTTCGGCGAAGCCAAACAAACCTGTGAGTTCGGCGAAGCCAAACAAACCTGTGAGTTCGGCGAAGCCAAACAAACCTGTGAGTTCGGCGAAGCCAATGCGCTCGCAGGATTCAGGTCAAACCAATAATTATTCTTAAGATGAAGTCAAGTCTTTTTTTATTATCCCTGCTGCTATCCTTCTCCATCCATTCCGCGGGATCATTTGATAAACCGCGCGTCATTGTGCTGACTGACATTGAGAATGAACCCGATGATGCCCAGTCGCTGGTAAGGTTCCTTCTATACAGCAACCAATTTGACGTGGAGGGGCTAATTGCCACCACGTCAACCCATCTGCGCGACAAAACAGCCGAATGGCGGATCAGGGAAATTGTTACTGCTTATGGTAAAGTACGAAATAACCTGTTACTTCATGAACCTGGTTTCCCAACAGAAGAATACCTGCACTCTGTTACTAAAAAGGGCATTCCGCTTTACGGGAAGAACGGGGTGGGTGAAGGGAAGGATTCCGAAGGCTCGGATTGGCTGATCGAAGTGGTCGACAGGAAGGATGACCGGCCGGTTTGGGTCACCATTTGGGGTGGTGCCAATGTGCTGGCCCAGGCACTCTGGAAAGTGCTTCAAACGCGGACTCCCAAAGAGCTGGAGCAATTTGTATCAAAAATACGGGTGTATACCATCTCCGACCAGGATAATTCGGCTTATTGGATCCGGAAGGAATTCCCTGACCTGTTTTATATTGTCAGCCCGGGAGAAAATTACAGGCATGCAACCTGGTCAGGCATTTCAGGGGAACCCTTGTATGGATTCGCCTCAGGGGCAGACACCAGCCTGGTACGCAACCCATGGCTGAGAGAACATATCATTCAGGATCACGGGCCACTGGGTGCAGAATACCCGGAAATTAAATACGCCATGGAAGGAGACACGCCCAGTTTCCTTTCCCTGATCAATAATGGCTTAAATATTCCGGAGCGACCTGACTATGGCGGTTGGGGAGGGCGGTATGAACTATACACCCCCAGGCATCTGCCCTATCGAAGTTTTGACCATAAGGAGCCGGAACCAAGGGCTATCTGGACAGACGCCATGGACGAGGTAACAGGCAAAGATGGACGGATCTACATTGACAACCATGCCAGCATCTGGCGGTGGCGGGATGCCTATCAGCATGACTTTGCAGCCCGTATGGACTGGTGTATCAGGCCGTATGATCAAGCCAACCATCCACCAGTGGTTGTGGCAGATCAGCCACAGGGGATCCAGGTTTTAGTAGGTGAATGGATCACCATTGATGCCTCAGGGAGTTCTGATCCCGATGGCGATCAGCTTCAATTTAACTGGTTTCAGTATAAGGAACCCGGCGATTACTGGAACTGGAATGAATTGAAAATGGAAAATCCAAACAACTCAGAACTGAAATTTCAAATACCACCCTGGATTGAATTGTCAAAACCGAGGACAACGCATATCATTTTAGAAGTCAGGGACAATGGGGAACCAGCATTATTCAGATACCGGCGGTTTATAATTTCAATTATGCCCGCAGGCGAATAACTTTTTATTTCTATTTTTATTGATTAATATAAACTGCCTTTGCATTCCCGCAACTGGCTTTCCAAAAACCTGAGAAGAATAAAAATGAAAAAATCGATCATCCTGTTTTTAATTATCGTTCTTATTAGTTCCTGCACCCCTGCACCAGAAAAAGTTCAATTCCCAACAGAAATAAAACGCAACTTCAAGCTCGCCATGGTGCAGATGTATGTTGAAGGCGGTGCACTGGATGTCAATCTTAACAATGCGGCGGAACGCATAAAGGAAGCTGCGGAAAATGGTGCAGAGATAGCGCTTCTTCCTGAAGTAATGGATCTGGGCTGGACCCATTCCTCAGCGCTTGAAATGGCCTATCCTGTGCCGGGTGGAAAGACCTATACCACCCTGGCCGAAGCCGCAGCGGAAAATGACATTTATGTATGCGCGGGTATTGTAGAAAAAGATGGAGAAAAGATCTACAATACGGCCGTTCTGATAGACAACCAGGGTGAACTGCTGATCAAGCACAGGAAACTCAATGAACTGGATATTGCACATAATCTTTATGCCCAGGGCGACAGGCTCAACGTGGCACATACTGAATATGGAACCATCGGCCTGCATATATGTGCCGATGCATTTGCAAAGGACATGGTACTGACCAGGTCGCTGGGATATATGGGTGCAGACATTATCTTATCTCCTTCAAGCTGGGCCGTTCCACCGGAACATGATAATGAGAAAGATCCTTATGGAGCGGGATGGAACAGGGTGTATGAACCTGTAGCCAGGGAATTCAATATGTGGATCATTGGCGTAACCAATGTGGGGCCTGTAACCGATGGACCATGGAAAGGTTGGAACTGCATTGGATGCTCTCTGGTAGTCAATCCTGATGGCGAAGAATTCTTGCAGGCCCCTTACGGTGCAGCTGCCGACACGATCATATATATTGATATTGAAACAACCGAACGGCCCGCCAGGGGCACCGATTGGCACAATTACTGGGAAAAACAAAATAATGACTCATTAAATCAATGATTAAATGCTGCACAAAATCCTCATCTTTTGCATTTTAATAATCCCGCTTATTGGATGCACATCAAAACAGGCCGGCCAATCACCCAACATCATCTTCCTGCTCACTGACGACCAGCGGTGGGATGCACTCGGGTGCATGGGCAACCCGGTCATCCAGACCCCCAATATCAACCAGATCGCATCAGAGGGAATTATTTTCGAAAACGCCTATGTCACCACCTCCATATGTTGTGCCAGCAGGGCAAGCATCCTGGCGGGGCAGTATGCCAGCCGGACAGGCATACACGATTTCAATACACCATTTTCCCCGGAAGCACTCTCAAAAACCTATCCTGCCATTTTGAAAAATGCAGGTTATTATACAGGTTTCATCGGCAAGTTTGGTGTCGGCATTGATCCGCCCGACACCCTCTTCGATTACTGGAAGGCCATGACAGGGCAACCAAGGTATGAGAATTTCGACGAGCAGGGGAACATGAAACACTATACCCGGATAGTTGCAGAAAACATCATGGAATTCCTGGGCAGGTATCCTAACGATCAGCCCTTTTGCCTGTCAGTCAGTTTCAAAGCACCCCACGTCCAGGATGGCGATCCCAGACAGTTTATTTATGACACCATCTACAAAGACATGTATAAGGATGACAGCATCCCTCTCCCACTCACTGCCGGAGATGAATACTTCGAAAAATTTCCTGAAGTTTTTAAAGAGAATAACGAAGCAAGGCGCAGGTGGGAACTCAGGTTTCCTGATCCTGAAAAGTATGAAGAATCAGTACGGAGCTATTATCGCCTGATAACCGGCGTGGACGTGGTGGTTGGGGAGATGTTACAGGAACTGGAAAGACTGGGGTTGAATGAAAATACAATCATTATTTATTCCGGGGATAATGGTTTTTACCTCGGCGAGCATGCCATGGCAGGAAAATGGTACGGCCATGAAGAATCGATCCGGGTGCCCCTGATCATATATGATCCTCGTTCTGAACCTGATATGAGAGGAAGAAGAAAGGGAGAAATTGCGCTCAATATCGATATCGCACCAACCATTTTAAGCCTATGTGGTGAACAGATCCCGGATAACATGCAGGGAAAAGACCTGCTTACTTTGTTTGAAAAGAATCCGGCAGATTGGAGAAACGATTTCCTGTACGAACATTTATTTGATCCGCCACCAGAGGTTGTCCACATACCCAAATCAGAAGGGTTGGTTAGTGCCAATTATAAGTATTTAAAGTACATTGAATTAGATCCGGTCTTTGAGGAACTTTATGATTTGCGCCTCGATCCTTATGAAATGAATAACCTCGTTCCGGATACTGAATCAAAGGGATTGCTGGATAGTATAAGGAACAGGTACCTGGAGCTGAAAGAATTATATCAATAAATCTAAATTCTTAATGAAAAGAATCATTTCCTTCCTTCTTCCTGTATTATTAACAGGATTCTACTCATGCAGCAAACCTGGTAATATGATTGAAATAAATCTTGGTAAAGGCTGGACCTTTAAACAGCAGGATAATGAGAATTGGTTAAAGGCCACAGTACCCGGGTGTGTCCATACCGATCTGCTGGATAATGGTGAGATAGAAGATCCCTTTTACAGGCTCAATGAGCATGACCTGCAATGGATCGACAAGGTGAATTGGGAATACCAAACCACTTTCCAGGCCGGTTCCGATATAACGGGCAAGGAGAATATTGAGCTCCATTTTAAGGGATTGGACACCTATGCAGAGGTTTTCCTGAATGATGAAAAGATCCTTTTTGCCGATAATATGTTCCGGGAATGGAAGGTGGATATCAAAGAGAAAATGGCACCTGGCACAAACACCTTGAGGATACTTTTCAAATCTCCGATAAAGGCAGGACTCGAAAAATATGATGCCCTCGATTTTGTTATTCCTGTCTCGGGAAATGATCTGTCGGAAATTGGCCAGGTTGAAGGTAATAAGAAAGTCAGTGTGTATACCCGCAAAGCCCAGTATCATTTTGGCTGGGACTGGGGTCCCCGGTTTGTCACGAGTGGCATTTGGAAGCCTGTTATTCTGCGTGCTTTTGATAAGGCCATTATCAGGAGTGTGCAGGTGGAACAAATGGAACTCACCGATGAATCGGCCGAGCTCCTTGCCCATCTTGACATTGAATCTTCAGCTGAAACATCCATCTCAGCCCTTTGCTTTATCAATGGTGAGGAATCCTTTTCCAGGAAAACAGATCTGGAGAAGGGAATGAATAAAGTTGTTCTGCCACTCACTATAAAAGATCCGCAGAAATGGTGGCCCAATGGAATGGGTGAACAGCCCTTATACGATCTGACATTTAAGATCCTCGACGAGGACAAATTGCTTTCAGAGAAACGGGAGCGGATCGGACTCCGCACCATTGAGGTCATCCAGGAACCCGATTCATCGGGCAAAAGCTTTTATTTTAAGGTCAATGGACACCCGGTATTCATGAAAGGCGCCAACTACATCCCGCAGGATGCATTCGTAACCAGGGTGACCCCCGAAAGGTATGAGCACACCCTTCAATCAGCCGTCGATGCCAATATGAACATGCTGCGTGTCTGGGGAGGTGGAATCTATGAATACGATATCTTCTATGATTTATGTGATGAAAAAGGAATTCTTGTCTGGCAGGATTTCATGTTTGCCTGCGCGATGTACCCTGGCGATGATCACTTCCTGGAAAATGTTAAGCAGGAGGCTATTGACAATATAAAACGGATCAGGAACCATCCATCGATTGCTTTATGGTGCGGAAACAATGAATGCCTGAGTGCCTGGTATATGTGGGGATGGAAAACGGCTGAAGAGCAGCACCAGGGCAAGGAAGTTGCCGATAAGATCTGGAAGGCGTATGATGATAACTACCATAAGGTCCTTCCGCAGGCCATTGAAGACTTTGACCGGCGGTTTTACTGGTCCTCCTCTCCCAGTGCCGGAACCGGGATACCAGAGAATTGGGTGGCTGGTGATGTGCATTACTGGGGCGTTTGGTGGGGCAAGGAACCGTTTGTGAACTACCGGACCAGACTGGCCAGGTTCATGTCAGAATATGGATTCCAGTCTTTCCCGGAGATGAGCACGATAAATAAATTCACGGCTGAAGGAGACCACGATATCTATTCAGATGTCATGAAATCTCATCAGCGCTCCTCCATCGGAAACGAGACCATTGAGCTCTATATGCTTCGCGACTACAAAAAACCGAAAGATTTTGAAATGCAGCTCTATGTGGGCCAGCTCACCCAGGCAGAGGGCATTAAGGTAGCCATGGAGGGTCACAGGAAGGCCATGCCCTGGTGCATGGGAAGCCTGTTCTGGCAGATCGATGACTGCTGGCCGGTGGCTTCCTGGTCGAGCATCGACTATTATGGCAGGTGGAAAGCCCAGCAATACTTTGCGAAGAAAGCCTTCCGGGATATTCTCATTTCACCGGAGATTAATGATGATATCGTACAGGTGTTTGTTGTATCCGACAGGTTGGAGACTTTCCCGGGAACAGTTAAGATGGACCTGATCACATTCACTGGCAACACTCTGTGGCAAAAGGAAATGGAGGTAGATATCAAGCCCAATTCAAGTGCGGAAGTATTTTCAATCAGCAAGGAGAAACTGGACGGGGATTATGATGAGAAGGAATGCCTTTTATCAGTAAAGCTTTTCCTCGGTGACGAGGTTTACTCGTCCAACATAATCTATTTCCATCCCCTGAAAGACCTGGATTTTCCTGATCCGCAATGGCAGTATGAAATTGCTGAAGGAGAAGGAGGTTTTAACCTGACATTTACTACAGTCAACCTGGCCAAGAATATTTATGTTTCTGCGGACGGCGTGGAAGGTTTTTTCAGTGATAACTTTTTTGATTTGCTTCCCGGTGAAGAAAAAACCATCAGATTAAGTACGGTGGAAAAGATCAGTTCCGATGAATTAAATGATATGCTGAAAGTTGTTACGCTGGTGGATAGTTACTAAAGAGTTATGTCATCCCGAATTCATTTCGGGATCTGGTTTAAGTTGCCTGAGATCCTGAATCAAGTTCAGGATGACATACGGTTAACTCTTATTCGTAAACACCAGCACGCAAAACGAAAAAACAAACAGCACAAAGAA
This sequence comes from Bacteroidales bacterium, assembly GCA_016783865.1. The sequence goes on along the minus strand of JADHVS010000094.1, from coordinate 9,603 downwards.
AAGATAAAAGGGGAACCAGAGTATTCCAAATACCCCTCCAGGTAAGCTTTTAATATTTAGGATAAAAATCAGGATCATTGCAAGAACCGAAAGGATCAGAGTGATGAACCCGGCCCTGCTTACATCCATCCATTGCTTCTCATCGTACCATTCGCTTATTTTTTCTTTCGACTTGATCAACATCCAATAACCTGTGACAAGTCCATATGGAACAAGGAGCAGGATAACCGTAAACATCCCGAATGATTTGATGTGCCACATGGGAACATCCAGAACAAGTTGCATGGAGATCATTGCCAGTCCCAGCAAACCGCAGATAACACCCACTTATTGTGCTATCTTGACCAGGTTGATATCCCTGAACAGCTGCAAATGAAATATATAGGTCAGAAGGGCAATGATATGAACAACAAAAAACACCATGTATCCAAACCAGATCAGATTGGTCCATTTTTCCAGGTCACCAAGAGGCTCCAGTGCCACAACTTTGGGCTGGAGCAACTGGTGCATCGTAAAATTAAACACCACCCAGATGGAGGATAATGTTAACAGGACAAGGGTGAGATAGCTGAAGAATCTGAGTCTTTTTTTCATTTTAGTTATTGATTTACGAATATCGATTAACGATTTTTGATTTATGATTTTCACTTCACAAATCAAATATCCATGTTCCTTGTTCTTAAATCATTTCTTCTAAGTAAAACAGATCTTCTACCTTACAACCAAAGAACCTCGCTAACTTTAAAGCCAACAAAGTCGAAGGCACAAACTTCCCCTTCTCAATCGAGTGAATGGTTTGCCGGGTCACACCTACTTCATTGGCCAGGGCTTCCTGCGACATATCACCGTTTTCAAAACGATATCTTCTAACGTGATTTCCGAGCTTCATATGTAAAGTTTACATTACAAATATATAGTTTATTTTACATATTGTCAAGTATACTTTACATTTTTTAACAAAAAAAATACCACGAATGCAGAAATAATATGTATTCGTGGACTTGTAGACTCTTAGACCAAAGACTTATAATTCGATTCCCGTTAACTTAGAATTTCTAATAAACGATAATAAATTATCTTTCCTTATAATCCAGAATTATCTGTCTCACATCATGCATCTCAATATCATAACGTCTCCTTAATCTTCCAAATGTTTCCTTTTCATCAGTATTTTCAGGTAATCCCAATTCTTTCAAAATATGATCAACAGGAACCTCAAATTCATCTGATATTTCCTTAACTGTCATATATCCCCTCACATCTACCTCGGCTCCGGATACTTCATGAGGAAGTTTCTGTTGGGTTTGATCTGTTTCGTGTCCCTGATATTCTGTTTCTCTCTCATTTGTTTGGACAGAATCTTCTGTTGGCTGCGATTCATCCTCAAGGTGCTGCTCAGCCTCGGTGGACTTATCCTTCTTCACTGTCTGCTGCTCTTGTTCTATCTGAAGCAATCTCCTTTCCCTTCCTGGCCGCGACTCATATTCAACAGAACTGAACATGGGGATCAACCCAACTATTATTAACATAACAAATCCGAAAATGCCCATTCCGAAACGGATTCCGGAATCATCCGATTTTTTCCCTCTTAACCTGAAAAATATCCATTTCCAATGCAGGATCAGGTGGATCATCAGCGTTGCAAGAAAAGCAATACATACCCAGAAGTGCAGATTACCCCATTCATGCCGGTCCAATCCCCAGATGGTAGCATAATGTCCGCTCCCTGCCGGCAACGTATACTTAACAAGCAAGCCGGTGGTAGAGATAAAAACAAATTCAATAAATGCAACTGTATCAATGATAATATTAAGCTTGTGCTTTAACTTGGTTCTCATATTAAATAATTTTACTGGAAACATTAAAATTACCAATAATTTTTACTCCATGTTCTGAACCTTATATTTTATAAAGCATCTCAATTCCCCAATTTTAGCTCATTCATGTTCATATATTTTACTTTGAATTAATTTAAATAACAATTCCCCTCAACCTCATTTCTCCACATAAAAGTTTTTTTCTCTAATTTAATCCGGACAATTTAAACCTTTCCTACAATGGACATTGCTAAAACAAAAGTTAACAACGCCTTACAATACATTTTTACAGCTGTCCGGATCCTCATCGGATGGCATTTTCTTTATGAAGGATTATCCAAGCTTATTTCCCCAAATTGGTCGGCTGCAGGATACATGCTGGAATCGAGCTGGTTGTTTTCAGGATTCTTTCACAACCTGGCCATGAATGAAGCGGCTTTGCGTGTGGTTGATTTCATGAATGTATGGGGATTGATTTTTATTGGTTTTGGATTATTGGTTGGCGGATTAACCCGAATAGCCAGTGGGGCCGGCGCCCTGTTGCTGCTTTTTTACTATGTCGCCAATCCTCCGTTTATAGGATTTATGGGTGAAACAACCGGAGAGGGACACTATCTGATCGTAAACAAGATCATGATCGAGTTTGCAGTTCTGCTCCTTTTAGCTTTGCTGCCATCCAAAACTACGCTCGGTATGGACCGGATCATAAAACGTTTTTTCAAGAAGCCAGATAAACCCGAAGCTACTCTGAAGAATGAGCCCGATCTCGCTGCTGTTAACCAGCGCCGTGAAATGTTAAAAGACCTGATTACCCTTCCGGTTCTGGGTGGATTTGTCTGGGCTGCTTTAAAAAAGAAAAAGTGGGAAAGTTTTGAGGAGCGAAACCTGATCAGTCAGCCCAGCCGCGTGGATGCGGTATTTGGTGCTTCTCCCAAGTCGGTTACTTTTTCCGGCCTGGATAACCTTGAAGGACAGATACCAAAGGGAAGAATCGGCAACTATGAAATCAGCCGGATCCTTGCAGGCGGTAACCTCATCAGTGGTTATGCCCATTCCCGCGATCTCATCTATGTTTCCCACCTGGTACAGAGTTATTTTTCCGATGAGAAGGTAATTGAAACGTTTAAACTTTGTGAAGCCGTGGGTATCAATGCCATGATCGTACGGGTGGATGTAAATACACTGCGTATAATGGAAAAATTCAGGAAACGCGGGGGCAAGATGCACTGGATCGCACAGTGTAAGATCAAGGACGATGAACTCGCACCCGATATCGATGCTGCTGTTGATAATGGAGCAATTGCCTGCTATATTCATGGCGGTATTTGTGACGAGACTGTAAGAGCAGACAAAACTGAAGTTCTCGTCCGGGCAGTTGAATACATTAAGAGCAAAGGAGTATTGGCAGGCCTTGCCGGACATGATATCCAGGTAATCATGGAATGCGAAAAGTATAATGCCAATCCCGATTTCTTCATGAAGACCCTGAACAGCGGTAATTACTGGACCGCCGGTCCGAGGCTGATCACCGATCCCGAATGGCAACCCAATCCAAAAGAGATCGTCGAGCCCGAATTTGGTGCCGATGTGAAAGATAACATCTGGTCGACAACACCCGAGCAGACCATCGAATTCATGAAGGAGGTGCAGAAACCCTGGATCTCATACAAGGTATTAGGCGCCGGAGCCATCCACCCGAAAGACGGCTTCCGCTATGCCTTTGAAAACGGAGCCGACTTTGCCTGCGTGGGCATGTTCGACTGGCAGGTTGTGGAAAACGCGAATATTGCAATTAACCTGTTAAAGGAAAACATTCAGCGGGTAAGACCATGGCAGGCTTAGGATAACTCCGGGTATTAATTACCGTCGGTTTTAACCGACGGATTTAGGATAATTCAAAACAAACCGGGCTTCAGCCCAATTTATTTCCAGGTTCCGTGTTAAGGTTGCAGGTTTAAGCTTTTCAATTATTGATACGTTAGATGAAGGTCCTTAATTCGGACAGTATTGTCTCATTTCGGTTTGTTATTATCACAATAGGTTAATAATGTATACCTTTTAATAACAGTATTTTTCATATTTTTGAATATGTAAACCCGGATAATGAATGATAAAATAACATATTGGGTTGAACTATCAGATTATGATATCGAAACAGCTGAGGTTTTGTTAGCAAGTGGGAAGTTTCTTTATGTTGGATTTATGTGTCACCAAACCATTGAGAAAATATTTAAAGCATATTTTATTCGCCTTAAGAATGAGACTCCCCCTTACTCACATAGCTTATCTTTTATTGCTAAAAAAGGTGATTTCTACAACGAATTTGACAAATCACAGAGAGAGTATATTGATCAGCTGGAACCTCTTAATATTGAAACCCGATATCCTTTGGACAAGGACAGGTTGCTTGAAAGCCTGACAGAAGAAAAATGTCAGGAGTTATTGTATAAATCCAAAGAATTACAGAGATGGATAAAGCTGAAGCTATAGAAAAAATACGTAGATACAGGTTGCTGCTTAAGGAACATTTTGACCTGGACAAGGTATACCTTTTTGGTTCTTATGCAAGAGGCACGCAGCGTGAAGATAGTGATCTGGATGTTGCCATTATTGTTAATAGCTTAGATAGAGATTATTTCTCCGTAACCCCATTAATCTGGAAATTAAGGCGTCAGATAGATGACAGAATTGAACCTGTACTCATTGAAAAAGGAAATGACCGTGGAGGCTTTTTAGATGAGATCCAGAGGAATGGAATTGAAATAACTGAATAAAGCCGCAGAAAGGGCACTCAGTGAGGCATCCGAAGAAATATACCTGAAGGTCACGGTATAAACTTTTTGTGTGGTTCCGTCCCCTGCCGTTACAGTGAATGTTATAACCCTGTTTTCCTGCATGTCCGTTGCATGATCTGCATCCACTTCTGCCAGCCAGTCCGCCGGGATTGCTTCCGGTTGAGGTGGAATGGTGACAGAACTGGCTAAAGGCATTTCATATTGCAAAGTATCCTTATGAAATGCAGGTATCAGGTGATGATTGAATGATTATTCCTGGTATGTAAAATGTGAAGGGGTATTGAAACCGACTGAATAGAGCACTTCTGTTATATTCGTATGTCCCGTCTGAAAAATCCTGGCGGCCTGTTTCAGACGGATGTTCCGTATAAAATCCCTGGGCACATTACCGGGTAAGGGATTGTATTTTTCTGTACAATTGTGACCTGCTGAAACGGATATCACCTGCCAATTGCTCAACTCCGTAATCATGCTCACCCAGGTGTTCCTTTACCATTATCCCGGATGGAAATTTCTGCAAATTTGAAGAACCTGATCTGCCGGATGGTTACCTTAAATTGCTTAAGCAAAAGAGGTACAGTAATAGTACGATCAAGGCATACACGGCCTATTTCGTACAATTCCAGGAATATTTCCGGTGGGTATGATTTGCGGGAGATTACAACAGAGCAGATCAATTCCTACATACTTGAATTGACCGACACAGTAGATATATCACCGAGTCAGCAAAACCAGCGGATCAATGCCATAAAGTTTTATTATGAGAAAGTTTTGGGAAGGATCAGGCAATATTATCATGTAGAGCGGCCGAGGAAGGAAAAGAAAGTGCCCACCATATTGAGTAAGGAGGAAGTGCAGTGCCTGACAGACAGGACAGATAATTTAAAGCACAAATGCATCCTTGCCACGATTTACTCCGCCGGTCTCAGGCGGGCGAATTAATGCAATTAAAACCGGAGGACATAGATACCGGCAGGAAGCTTATTAAGATCAGGTCAGTAAAGGGAAAGAAAGACAGGTATACTCTTCTTTCCGACGCGTTGGTCGGGTTACTGAGGGAATATAACAAGATTAACAAACCCGGGGAATGGTTATTTGAGGGACAGAACGGCGGTCAGTAAAGTGCAACCAGTATAGAAAAGATTTTTAAGGCGGCAGTTAAGCGGGCCTGGATCCGGAAGCATGTCACACCCCACAGTTTAAGGCACAGTTTAGCCACGCATTTACTGGAGCAGGGCATCAATTTGCGGTACATACAGGAGATACTCGGTCATGGCAGTCCCAAAACAACTCAGATTTACACCCATGTAGCCAGCCACAAGCTCGGCAACATCCGAAATCCAATGGATGATTTCGCACAACAAGATTTGGGTGCACATACACAATTGTGTGCTATGTTTAATACTCTTCAAACAAAACTTTATTGTACATAGAAAAAAATATGGATACAAAAGCAGAAATTAAAAAACTTGGATTTTTTAGATCATTTGCAATTTATATACCAGCAGCAATCTTAATGTATTGCTTAACAAAGTAGCTTAATTCCTTATCTAAGCAGAATTACTGGACAAGAAACAATTTTATTTTGGTTTATTGTGGCTGTGCTAGGAATATTTATGTCATTGATTATAACTGGAATTTTAATATTACAGGCTGAGGGATTTAATATTTCAAAAAGCACTTGGATAGACCGGCTGAGATTTCGCAGGATATCAAAAAGTGATTTGATTTGGTCTATCATAGGACTAATTCTGGTAGGTATTATCAGTGGAATAGTAATGAAAGGACTACAGTTAATTATTGGCGAATTTAACCATTCACCAGTGTTTATGTCATTCGAACCTTTGTCAAAAGGGCGATATTGGTTACTATTGATATGGCTACCATATTGGATTTTAAATATCCTTGGAGAAGAATTCCTATGGAGAGGTGCTATGTTACCAAGACAAGAAATAGCATTTGGAAAATATGCTTGGATAATTCACGGAACAGGTTGGGGATTATTTCATATTACTTTTGGATGGCAATTACTTATTACGTTAATCCCCTTGATTTATATTCAATCCTATGTTGTTCAGAAGAAAAAAAATTCATGGATTGGCGTGATAATGCATGGAGGATTAAACGGACCAAGTTTCATAGCTATTTGTTTTGGATTGATTTAATAAACACAGCACACATTGTAAATAGTTAATGGCGGAATAAATTAAAAAAGAGCAAGTTAGACGGCGCCTATTTAGTATCCCCAAACTCACAAAAATAAATCACACAAATGCGCCACTAACCATTTACTGAACCGTTCAGGCACATTCAGCTAAAGCTGCCCTCAAATCGGCTCTATTCTTAAAAATGTTTATTTTAGCTAAAATTTTATTTACAAAGGCATGATAACAAAAACACAAATAATTAATTCACTCGATAACTTACCTGAAAATGTCTCAATAGATCAAGTAATTGAACATTTGATTTTTATCGAGAAAGTGCAAAAGGGCCAGCTTGATTCATCCAGCGGAAAAATAAATTCGAAAGAAGAAGCAAAAGAAAAGCTGAAAAAATGGTTGAAGTAATCTGGACTGATAATGCACTTGAAGATATTAATGAAATTGGTGACTATATCGCCAATGATTCTATTCGTTATGCGAAAAAAACAGTAGAAGACTTATTTTTCTCGACCGAAATTCTTGAAAGTCATCCAAAAGCTGGCTCAGTAGTTCCCGAATTATCAAATAAAGATATTCGGCAATTAATTGTCGGTAATTTCAGAATTGTGTATGAAATAATAAGCATATCCAGGATAGATATTCTTACCGTGCACAGAACTTCGAGATTAATTGAAAACACTATGAAATTCGAGGAATAAAGTAACTATTGCTACTTGGCCTAACATTGTAAATAGTTAATAGCGGAATAAATTATAAATGAACAAGTTAGATGGCGTTATTTAAGTATCCCAAAACTCCTAAAAACAAACCCACAAATGCCGCTACTAACCATTTACCTAACCATTAAATTGCATGACTCAAGTTTTGTAATTTCGTCAAGTAAGATATATCGCCATGATAAGAATGATAATAATTTCAACTGTCCTCATTCTATTGAGCCAGTCCTCCTTTTCTCAGGCCCCCTTCAGCCGTGGCGTCAACCTCACAAACTGGTTCCAGACGGGCAGTGCACAGCAGATCCAGTTCTCGAAATTCACCGAACAGGATTTCATCGACATCAAAAGCCTGGGATGCGATGTGATCCGGCTGCCCATTAACCTGCATTTTATGACGGACGGGGCACCGGACTATACCCTCAATCCGCTGTTCCTGACCTTTCTCGACCAGGCGGTGGAGTGGGCTGAAGAACAGGAGATCCACCTGCTGCTGGATAACCATACATTCGATCCTTCTGAAGATACTGATCCGAATATTGGAGATATCCTCTTGAAGGTCTGGCCGCAGATGGCTCAGCATTACAAGGACCAGTACGAGAACCTGTACTATGAGGTCCTGAATGAACCCCATGGGATAGGCGACGCCCTATGGGGACAGATCCAGCAGGAGGTGATCGATACCATCCGCACCATTGATTCAACCCATACCATTATCGTCGGACCGGCAGGATGGAACGGCTATAATAACCTGAAGTACATGCCGGTTTATTCAGATACCAACCTGATATACACCTTTCATTTCTATGACCCGTTCCTGTTTACACACCAGGGAGCAAGCTGGACCGACCCGTCGATGGGGCCGCTGGCAGGTGTTCCTTTCCCCTATCATGCCGACAGCATGCCCGTTTTTCCCGAAAGTCTGAAAGGCACCTGGATTGAAAGTTCCTTTAACGGATACCAGTTCGACGGAACACTGGCCAAGGTAAAATCGCTCATTAACATTGCTGTCACATTCCAGGAAACCCATAATGTCCCCATATATTGCGGTGAATTCGGAGTGTATATTCCAAACAGTGATCCCGATGACAGGGTTTACTGGTACCAGGAGGTCGTTAAGTACCTTGAAGAGAAGAACATCATGTGGACCATGTGGGATTATACCGGGGGATTCGGAATTTTCGACGGGGGCAATCAGTTTGAATCTGACCTGAATGTTCCGCTCGTCGAAGCCATGGGACTGACAGCCCCGGAACAGGTGGAAAATATTGTTAAACCGGACAGCACCGGGTTTTACATCTACAAGGATTATATCGGGGAAAAGATAAGGGATGACTCCTGGATGTCAGCAGGGCAAACCAGTTTTTACGACGAACATGCCCGTTTCGGAGAATACAGTATTTACTGGACAGGTGTCGACCAGTACAACAGGATCGGCTTCCTTTTTAATCCGGTCAAAGACCTGTCAAAGCTGCTGGAAAATGATTACGGCATGCATTTCTGGATAAAGGGAAACGATGCCACGGCCGCATTTCATATCCGGTTCCTGGATACAAAGACAGATGATCCTGACGACCATCCGTGGCGTATGCACTATAACGTAACCAATTCTGTTGTTCCTTTCGACAATGCCTGGCATGAGGTCTTTATCCCGCTTAGCTCATTTACCGAGCAGGGCTCCTGGGATATTGATACCTGGTATAATCCAGCCGGGAAGTTTGACTGGGCAAAGGTCCAGACCTTTGAGATTGTTGCCGAACATTATAGTCTAACCGGTATTGAATTCTGGTTCGATAATATCGGGATTGTGGATATATTATCGTCGGTTGGACAGAACAACCTTTTAATGAAATATGATACACAGATAACATCGTATCCAAATCCTTCCCGCGAGGGTACAACTATAAGTTATTTTGTTCAAAAACCTGGTCCTGCTGAAATAAGCATGTATGATTTATCAGGAAAAAAAATCAGGACTTTAGTTGATGGCTTTACAAGTGCCGGATTGCATACTATAACAGGGGATTGAAGGAATGAACCTGGAACAATGGTTGAAGATGGGATCTACCTATGCAGGTATGTTTCCGGAGAAACAATCCAGGCATCTAAGATTATC
>JADHVS010000093.1 GCA_016783865.1 Bacteroidales bacterium | reverse complement strand
ACCTGTCATCTCAGGCATGCGCTGGTCAGTAACCAAAACCTGGATTTCCTGTTCTCTCAGAATTTCCAGGGCTTTCTGGGGCGAATCGGCCAGGATTATATTGTAATCCTTTTCAAAGGTAGCCTGAAATAATATCAAATTGGTTTGCAGGTCATCAACATACAGCACATTTGCCTCTGTATTATTTCCTTCCTGCATATCTTATACTTTTACGTAATTAATTGGTTTATATCTTAATTACTTATCTAAATTAACGAAATATATTGATTTTTTGTCAGACTGGTTCCCGAATGTAAGTTAATTTAATATTAACTGAATTCGGGATTATTAGCGGGAAAGGGCCGGATGCTCATTCGGGGATCCAATGCATGGACTATTCAACATGAAGGACCAATCCCTTAAGGTACTCACTTTCAGGATGATATATATTGACAGGATGATCTGCTGGTTGCGTTAGCTGATGCATGATCCTGATTCTTCTGCCTGCGTTGGCTGAGGCCGCCAGTATCACTTTTCTGAAATTCTCCTTACTCACCACCTGTGAACAGCTGAATGTAAAAAGGATACCACCGGGTTTCATTTTTTCGAGTATCTTTTCGTTCAGCCTTCGATATCCCTTGAGGGCATTATTCAGGACTTGCTGATGTTTTGCAAAAGCGGGTGGATCGGAAATGATGATATCGAAGGGATCGCTGCCCTCAGCCAGATAATCAAATACATCTGAATCGAGTGCCTGGTGATTGGCTGACTGGCCAAAATTGACCTCAACATTTTGCAGTGCCAGTTCAATCGCCTTGGATGAACTGTCGATCGTCACCACCTTACTGGCCCCTCCCTGTAATGCATATACCGAGAAACCACCGGTATAGGCAAACAGGTTAAGTACAGATTTGCCTTTGGATAGTTTACCCAACAGAAGCCGGCTTTCCCGCTGATCGTTAAAAAAACCGGTTTTCTGGCCTCCCTCCCAGTCTATCAGGAACCTGTTCCCATTTTCTAAAACCTCGTGTGAGTGTTCGCCTTTTATAACATATTCATTTTCCAGTGATTGACTGAATTGTGATGGCAGTGTGGATTTACTTTTATTATAAAGTAGCTCAAGTTTTCCTTCAAGACCATCCTGTATTGACTGAACGATCTGATCAAGATGCCTGTACATACCAACCGAATGCATCTGTAGTACCACTGCACCATTGTAATAATCTGCAATCAAACCAGGGAGACCATCCCCCTCGGCATGGATCAGTCTGAAAACATTGGTATCGGATTTGCTGAAGAATCCCATCTCCTTCCGGTATTTTATCGCACTCTCAATGCGACCTGACAGTATTTTTGTAATATCCTTTTCTGGTTCAAAGGAAATAATCCTGACTGCAATCGAACCAGGGGAATAATGTCCAAGTCCTAAAAATTCATCCTTATTAGAGAATACCTCTACCAGATCACCTTCCAAAGGATCACCATGCATTTTCTTTATTGCTCCTGAAAAGATCCAGGGATGGAAACGCCTGGGGGATTGATCCTTACCAGATCTTAATATGATTTTTGTTCTGGCCGCCATTAGTTTTTTTTATGCTTCATCAGTTCACGGTAAATTTCATAGCATACCCATGCATCGGTGGCTGCATATTTCAGCTGTGCATCGGTAAGGTCCTGGTTTTCCCAGTTGGTCACACGCTGGGACTTGGAAATCCTGAATTTTAATATAATCGCTGCAAGTTTTGTCAGTCCCTTCGATTCTATACCATAATCACTAACAATCTTTTGCAGGTCGATAAAGCCTGCCGGTTTAATACGCTTATATAATCCCAGCTCTTTCAGGTCATCATGCAGTGCTACACCTATTTTTGTAATGGAAGGATTATTGAGAACCCGGACAAGGCGGTTTGGAAATCCCAGTCGATTCAGCCGGAAAAGAAATGCATAGGCTGAGTTGGACATTTGTATCAGTGCAGGTTTATGGGTAATGCCTTTTCTGAATGCAGGCCTGGTTTCCGTATCAAATCCCCAGATCGTTTCCTTCTCGATCACTTCGATGTACCTATCGAAATCCTTCATCGTATCGATTAAAAGTATCCTGCCCCCGAAAGACTTTAGAGGTAAATTTTTAATATCATCTTTATCTATATTACTCAAATACATATTACCAGTTGCAGGTTACAGGTTACAGGTTACATGCCCAAATCTCACTCACTACACTCACGGATCACCGATCACCGACAATGTTCCAGCAAAGTAAATTATTTTCCTCGATAATTTTATTGTTATCAAGCAGCCATCGTATCACCCTGATGGTTTTCTTCTCGGAAAGGGGGATAGAGTCGACCAGTTTTCCTATGGGGAGTTTATCATATTTAAGGAGATCTTTGATCTCTTCCAGGATCAGGTCAAACTCATATTTACTAAGATCCAGTTCATTCCTTCTGAGACAAACATCACACTGACCGCACCGGTTGGCATTTTTTTCACCGAAGTACTCAAGGAGATATACGCTGCGGCATTTTGTGTGGCCTGCGGCATAGTCCAGAACCTGGTTTACCCTCCGTACAAAACGGTCTTTGCGGTCTCTGTATACCTCTTTTGATATCCGCAGGTCTTTAATATCGAGTCGTTCCTCAGTGTAAATCAGCACAGGTGTTTTTTTCTGTGGCAAATAACGGATAATTCCCATGTTATCAAGGCGCTTGAGGTAATCGGCAATAACTGCACTTTTCACGCCGGCTTTACCAGCTAACGAATCCTCATATACCGTCACAAATTCCGTAAAAATACCTGAATACGTGCGCAGCAGGAGTTTGATAAAGGCATCGAAATCGGCATTAGCGACCTGGAACCGGTACAGGTCATCCCTGCCTGATAAAAACTTTACTTTGGAGGGATTATATATCTCTTCCGTGAGCTCGAGATATCCTTCCATCTGCAAGATTTTCAGGCTATTATAGATAGTAACGATGCTAAAACTGTATCTCGAGGCAAACTCGGCAATATTGAAATCAAACACCTGTGATTTACCGCCTCCGACAGGTATCTGGAAATAGTTGCCTAACGCCCGGTAGATATTCTTAATGATGTCGAGCTCAGGAAAATTCACAATTATCCTTCTCGCTGTTCCGGATTTGTCCGCTTCGTTATATAGCAAAATGGCATTGGCCGGTTTATTATCGCGTCCCGCTCTTCCAGCTTCCTGGAAATACTCTTCCAGAGAAGATGGAAGGTCAAAATGGATGACAAACCTGACATCCGGTTTATCGATACCCATACCGAATGCATTAGTGGCCACCACAACCCTGGTCCTGCCAGTCATCCATTCATATTGTTTCCTGGTCCTCACCGGATGTGTTAACCCGGCATGATAATAATCGCAGGAAATTTTATTCTTGTTCAGGAACAGGGCCAGTTCATGTGCCTTTTTACGGCTTCTGACATAGATAATCCCTGTTCCGGGCAGCTTTTGAACCAATTTCAGGAGATACCTGTTTTTATCTTCAGATTCGCGGATGGTATAATTCAGGTTCTTTCGTTCATATGAGGCTTTGAAGACATTTTTTGTTTTGAATAAGAGTTTATCCTGGATATCATCCACTACATCGGGAGTAGCTGTTGCAGTAAGCGCAAGGAAAGGAACGTCTGGCAATTCCTTCCTGAGGGAGGCAATATTGAGATACGAGGGACGAAAATCATACCCCCACTGCGATATGCAATGGGCCTCATCGACGGCCACAAGGATGATGTTCATCTTTTCCAACCTGACCCGGAAAATTTCTGTGGTCAGCCTCTCCGGCGAAACGTAGAGAAATTTATAATCACCATATATGGCATTTTCCAGTGTTACGTCAATTTCGTAGCGTGATAATCCGGAGTGAATGGCGAGGGCCCTGATGCCTCGCTGATTCAGGTTCGCTACCTGGTCCATCATCAATGCAATAAGTGGTGTAATGACCAGGCATAATCCTTCTTTCGCCAATGCCGGCACCTGGTAGGTGATTGATTTCCCTCCTCCCGTTGGAAGCAATCCCAGGGCATCATGACCGGCAACAACAGATTTAATGATCTCATCCTGCATAGGACGAAATTCCGAGTAACCCCAGTACTTGACCAATATTTGTTGGTAGAGATTCATAATTTGACGTGAGTCGTGAATCGTGAATCGTGAATCGAGTGTGTGGGTGTGGGGATCAGGTTACAAGTTACAGGTTACAAGTTACAGGTTGCAAGTTTGAGAGTAGAGAATTGCGCATGGAGGCCTCATTTTCAGAGTCTTGCCTTATCATGCCCACCACTCTATCCCCATGCCCGCGACTCACAACTCACGACTCACGGCTCACTCCTCCGATTCAGGATTCACGATTCACGATTCACGCTAAGACAATATCGCCATTTTTTTGTAATTTTGCACAATTTTACAAACTACTAAAACCACCGACTATGCCGTTCAATGAAAAGAAAATAATTTCTGAAGGTTTAACGTTTGACGATGTTCTGCTGGTACCCTCCTATTCAGAGATTCTTCCGCGCGAAGTAAACATAAACACCATGTTCTCACGGAACATTAAGATGAATATTCCTATTGTCTCCGCAGCCATGGATACAGTAACTGAAGATAAGCTTGCCATTGCCATTGCAAGGGAAGGGGGCATCGGCGTTATCCATAAGAATATGTCGGTGGAAGATCAGGCCAGGCAGGTAAAAAGAGTAAAAAGGGCCGAGAATATTATGATACTCGATCCCATTACCATCCTCAAGGACGGGACCATTGCCGATGCCGTAAACCTGATGCAGGAGTATAAGATTGGAGGAATCCCGGTGGTGGATGAAGAAAAGAAACTCATCGGTATTGTAACCAATCGCGACCTGAGATTTGAGACCGACATGAAAAGACCAATCCGGGAGGTCATGACGTCTGAACAGATAATTACTACCTCCCAAAAAACCGACCTGGTTAAAGCAGCAGATATCCTGCAACGACATAAGATTGAAAAACTACCGGTAGTTGACAATGATAACCGGCTGATCGGGTTGATCACCTATAAAGACATTACCAAATCTAAAGACAGACCAAATTCATGTAAGGATCCCAATGGCCGGTTGCGTGTTGCAGCGGCCGTTGGTGTGGGTGGTGATACAAGGGAGCGCATCGACAGTCTGGTCAGTGCCGATGTGGATGCCATAATCATTGATACGGCGCACGGTTTCACTAAAAGTGTCCTCGAGATTCTAAAATGGAGCCGTAAAAATTACAATAACATAGATATAATTGCAGGAAATATTGGCACTGCCGATGCCGCAAAAAAACTTGTGGATCTGGGAGCAGATGGAGTCAAGGTCGGTATTGGACCGGGATCTGTCTGTACCACCCGTGTCATTGCCGGAGTGGGTATCCCTCAACTAACCGCAGTATTCGATGTAGCAGAGGCTATCAAAGGCTCGGGTGTGCCTGTCATCGCAGATGGAGGTATCCGTTATTCCGGAGATATCGTTAAAGCCATTGCAGCCGGTTCAAGTTCCATCATGGCCGGTTCCCTGTTTGCCGGTGTAGAAGAATCTCCCGGAGAGACGATCATCTATAATGGAAGAAAATACAAATCCTACCGGGGAATGGGATCCATTGAAGCCATGCAGCACGGATCGAAAGACAGATATTTTCAGGATATGGAAGATGATATCAATAAGCTGGTGCCAGAAGGTATTGCCGCCCGTGTTCCCTATAAGGGTACGCTGTCTGAGGTTATCTATCAATTAATTGGCGGACTCAGGGCAGGAATGGGTTATTGTGGTACAGCTGACATCGAACGCCTGCATGAGGCC
Organism: Bacteroidales bacterium; assembly: GCA_016783865.1. Next base: position 10,671 of record JADHVS010000093.1, on the reverse strand, counting down.
AAATTCGTACGCATTACCAATTCGGGTGTCATTGAAAGCCATCCCCATGATGTAACCATTACACGGGAAGCTCCAAATTACAGCCGGTAATAAATAAAAATCATTTACGTTCTTATAGCGAACCCAAATTTTAATTCCAATGATCAAAAAATTACTTATTCTTTTAGTACTGTTTACTCCGGTAACTGCATTTTGTCAACCGGAGGATGATGAGATCCTGATGCGAATTCATGACAGAGATATTTCACTCAGCGAATTTGAACGGATTTACAATAAAAATAACACTAATCCATCAATAGAACAGCAAACCGTAACCGAATACCTCGAGCTGTTCATCAATTTTAAGCTCAAGGTTATAGAAGCTGAGGAACTTGGACTGGATACAACAGAAGCTTTTAAAAGGGAATTCAACGGTTATAAAAAGCAGCTTGCAAAACCTTATCTAAGTGATAAAGAAGAAATGGACGAGCTGGTAAAAGAAGCATTTGAGCGTGCACAATATGATTTGAATGTAAGTCATATTCTGATCCGGTGCGACCAGTTTGCTTCACCTGACGACACGGCCAAGGCATGGCAAAAAACAATTGAGATCCGCGAAAGGATCCTCGGAGGAGAAGATTTTGGAACGGTAGCCAAAGCGACCAGTGATGATCCGTCTGTTAAAGACAATGCCGGTGAACTGGGTTACTTTACAACATTTCGAATGTTATACCCTTTTGAATCAGGTGCTTACAATACAGAAACAGGTGAGATATCCATGCCTGTCAGGACCCGTTTCGGATACCACCTGATCAGGATAAATGATAAAAGGCCTGCGAAGGGAACCGTAAAAGTGGCTCATATTATGGTGCTGACACCTCAGGGGATGAGTGAGAAAGATTTAAAGGCAGCTGAAGAAAAAATATTCCTGTATTATGACAAGATCCAGTTGGGTATGGATTTTACTGAGATGGCTCAAAAATACTCTGAAGACAGGGGATCAGCAGCCAGGGGCGGTGAGTTACCCGTTTTTGGAACCGGACGAATGGTTCCTGAATTTGAAAATGCCAGTTTCGCCCTGGAAAAGCCTGGTGAAATTTCAAAACCCGTAAAAACATCCTTCGGATGGCATATTATCAAGCTAATTGAGAAAACCGGAGTGGATGACTTTGAAGCATCCAAAGAGGAGATTAAAGCCATGGTCACTAAAAGCGACCGGAATAGCTACAGCAAAAAAGCAATGGTCAGCAAAATCAAGAAACAATATCAATTTATGGAATATCGTGGCAGGCTGGCTGACTTTTACAGCGTTGTCGACTCAACAATTTTTGACAGAACATGGACAGCCGAAAAGGCTGCCCACCTGGATGAAATTCTTTTTGTAATTGGTGACAGGGAGATACCACAAAGCGATTTTGCCATTATCCTTGAAAATGGACAGGCCACCAGTAGAATGAACATTATAGCATACATCAACAATAAATATGATGAGTTTGTTGAAAACAAAGTGATCGAATATGAAGAGGATCAATTGGTATATAAGTTCCCGGATTACAGGTACCTGCTCCAGGAATATCACGATGGAATCCTGCTTTTTGATCTGACAGACCAGATGGTATGGTCAAAAGCAATACAGGATACGATTGGTTTACTGGCCTTTTATGAGGAAAATAAAAATAATTATTCCTGGGATAAAAGAATGGATGCCACCTTGTACACCTGCAGGGATGAAAGTGTAGCAAATAAGGCAAGGGAGCTGCTAATAAAAAAGATGAAAAAGGCAACTCCTGATGAATTGGCAGGCAAGCTCTTCGGGATTTTTAAAGACAGCACCTGCGTTGAGTTTTCTAAAGGAATATACGAACCCGGAGATAATGAATTTATGGATCAGATGAACTGGAATAATCCATTTTCAGATAATATACAGTCGGGCGATAAGATTATTCTCATCCAGAAAAATAAAATAATCAGACCTGAACCAAAAGAATTGAATGAATCAAGGGGTCTGGTGACAGCTGATTACCAGACGCATCTTGAGAAACTTTGGATTGAAGAATTAAAAGCGAAATATGCAATTAAGGTAAATGAAGATTTGTTGTCGAAAGTTGAGTAACCATTCCCGATAATATACGCGTAAATTGAAGACATCAGTAATCGTTATTTCTCTTCTTACTATTATCCTCGGATGCACATCCATGGAGAATAAGTCTCATGAGGAACCGCTTGCCAGGGTAAATGATAATTACCTTTACCCTTCTGATGTCAACGAAATCTTTCTATCAAACCTCTCGGTCGAAGACAGCCTGGTAATAATGAAAAACTTCGTCGACAAATGGATTAAAAAACAGTTATTGCTGGAAAAGGCTGACCTTAACCTTACAGATTTTCAGAAGGATGTCTCTAAACAAGTGGATGAATACAGATCTTCATTACTAATTTTCAAATATGAACAATCACTGGTCAAACAGAAACTTGATACTCTGGTTACCATTTCAGAAATAGAGCAATATTATACTGAGAATTCATCAAATTTTCTACTGGACCAGATAATAGTGAAAGCACTTTTCATCAAATTGCCGAAAGATGTACCTAATTTAAACAGGATCAGTCAGTTATACCGGTCGGAAGAGACTGAAGACATACAACAGCTGGAGGACTACTGTTACCAGTATGCCATTAAATATGATCATTTTGACGAATGGTGGATCCCTTTTGAAAGTATTCTTCAGGAGTTGCCCAATAAAATTTCGAATCCCGAAAGGCACCTGAGGTATTACAACTATATTGATCAGCAGAATACCACATCAAGGTATTTTGTTTACATAAAGGATTACAGGCTTGCAAGTACAGAAGCCCCTATTGAATATGTAGAAGGCAACATCAGGAGTATTATATTGAATAAACGGAAGGTGCAATTTGTCAACGACCTGGAAAATAACATCTATAATGATGCGTTAAGAAAGGGAAATTTTAAAATATATTGAAGAAGGGGCCGAGGGGCTAAGGGGTTGAGGGGTTAAGTGGGGCATGGGATTTGAGTGTGGGAAAGACAGGATGGAAAAAGAAAAAAATATGATTAAAAGATTTATACTTGCCGGATTGGTTTTATTCATTTGCTGTGTTTCCATTTTAGGACAGGCCAGGATGATTGACCGGATCGTGGCTATAGTTGGAGATAATACCGTATTACAGTCGGATATTGAAAGCATGTATCTCCAGTACAAGGCACAGGGAATTACCTCTTCAGGAGACATTAAATGCGAGATTCTTGAGGAGTATCTTGGGCAGATGTTACTTCTTAACCAGGCACAAATCGACAGTATTGAAATTTCTGAATCTCAAGTAGAGATGCAGCTTGATGCCCGGCTGGATTACTTTATCAATCAGATAGGATCGCAGGAAAGGCTCGAACAATATTTTAATAAAACAATCCTGGAAATTAAAGAAGATTTCCGTGACCTGATCAGGGATCAGCTGATCACTAACCAGATGCAGTCGAATATTGCTTACGATGTCACAATCACTCCATCCGAAGTGAGACAATTCTACAACAATATCCCCGATGACAGCATCCCGAATATTGATTCCAAAATTAAAATGCGGCAGATTGTAATGTACCCTCCTGTTACTGAAGAAGCCAAACTGGAAGTACGTGAACGATTGCTTGATCTGAGGAAGCGTATCCTGCAGGGTGAAAATTTCAGGACGCTGGCTGTGCTGTATTCTGAAGGTCCTTCGGCTTCCAAAGGAGGAGAGATTGGATTTTCTGGCCGTGCCGAGTTGGATCCCGAATATTCAAAAGTGGCTTTCAGCCTTAAGGAAGGACAGGTCTCAAATATCGTGGAATCTGCCTTTGGTTTTCATATTATCCAGTTAATAGAACGGCGCGACGATAAGGTTAATACCAGGCACATTCTGATGAGACCAAAAGTTGACCCGAATGGCGTGGAGAAAACCATAGCCCGGCTCGACAGCCTTGCCGATGCAATCAGAAATGACAGCATATCTTTTGAAAGGGCAGCCTTTTATTTCTCCCAGGATAAAAACACCAATGTGAATGGAGGAAGGGTTGTTAATCAGTACGACTATTCCACTGAGTTCGTCTTAAATGAATTGCGGCCAGAAGAATTTGAGGCCATCAGAAATCTTAAAGTGAATGAGATAAGCGACCCATTTGCCTCTATTGACGAGAACCAAAAAGATGTCTATAAGATCATTATGCTGACTGACAGGACCGAACCCCACCAGGCCACGTTGAAGCAGGATTACCTTGTATTACAGAATATGGCCCTTATAGACAAGCAGGACAAGATATTTAAGGAATGGATCGATGAAAAGATCCGTACCACCTATATCCATATCGATGAATCCTTTACCGGATGTCAATTCAAAAACAAGGAATGGAAACAATAAGTCCTTAAGGAATAACGCGTTAGCTTATGCATATTAATAAGGCAACCGGCGTAAATATTCATATTATCAAATCCTTTTCCCTTCTGCTCCTGTTTTCAACCATCCCCCTGTTCTCCCAGCAGACCAAGCAAATTGAGATCCTGAACAGCGACGATATGGAGTATGATGCAACCCTTGGAACCAATGCTATTAAATATCTTGGCAATGTGATTTTTAAACAGGATGAGGCAATCATGCATTGCGACAGTGCCTATTTCTATACTGAGGAAAATTATGTAAATGCTTACCATAATATCCATATTGTTCAGGGTGATACCCTTCACTTATATGGAGACTACCTGAAATACCTGGGAAATCAGAAATTAGCCCAGATCAGGGACAATGTTATTCTTATTGATAAGGAAACCACCCTTGAAACTGACTATTTGGATTTCAACCTGAGGGATAATATCGGGTATTATTTCAACTGGGGGCATATAGTGAATGGCGACAATGACCTGACCAGCCGGCTGGGTTACTATTACTCACGTGAAAAGCTGTTTTACTTCAGGGATAGCGTTGTTATCATTAATCCCGATTATAATATCTACTCTGATACCCTTAAGTATAACACATTATCAGAAGTCGCCTTCTTCCTCGGCCCTACTGAAATAATCAGCGAGGAAAACTATATCTATTGCGAAAACGGCTGGTATGATACCCAAAAGAATATCGCCCAATTCAATAAAAATGCTTACCTGGATTCGAAAGGACAACTTCTTCAGGGCGATAGCCTTTACTATGAACGTGAGACGGGCCTTGGACTGGCTTATGAAAACGTGGAGTTGTATGATTCGGCTCAACAAATCATTCTGAAAGGGAAATATGCTATCTACCTGGAAAATCCTGAATATGCCTTATTAACCGACAGTGCCCAGTTCATGCAACTGGACGGTTCGGATACGTTATTTGTTCATGCTGATACACTGGAATCGAGCATGGATTCAACCGGACAATTTAAAGTACTAAAGGCTTATTACAAAGTCAAAATGTTCCGCAAGGATATGCAGGGAAAATGTGATTCTATGGTTTATCTTGAGAGTGATTCGGTATTTCAGCTATTCTTTGAACCTGTAATTTGGTCAGAAGGAAATCAGCTCACGGCAGAACATATGGATCTGCACCTGGCAAATAAAAGAATGGATTATATTGACCTCCGGTCCTCCTCCTATATTATTTCAAAGGAAGATTCCATCAGGTATAACCAGATCAAGGGCCGGAATATGACAGGATATTTTAAGAATAATAAAATTTACAAGATTGACGTAAAAGGAAATGGACAGACTCTCTATTTTCCTAAGGATCAAGAAAATCTGATAGGAGTAAATCGAGCTGAAAGCACCGATATCATTATTTATTTAAAGGAATCGAAAATAGACCGTATAAACCTTATCCTTGCCCCCGAAGCTACCCTGTATCCACCCGATTACCTGCTGAAAGATGAATTATATATGAAGGGATTTGTCTGGCTGGATGAGTACAGGCCTAAAAACAGATACGAAATCTTTATCTGGAAAAAATAACTACTGGCGACTTGCAGACTCGCAGACTCGCAGACTAAAAAAAGGGCCTCGCGGGGCCCTTTTTTTGTCTTTTAATATTCATCTTCATTAAAGAAGAAATCATCCTTACTTGGATAATCAGGCCAGATGTCCTCAATACTTTCGTAAATGTCACCTTCATCTTCAATTTCCTGAAGGTTTTCAATTACTTCAAGCGGTGCACCGGAACGAATTCCAAAATCGATCAGTTCATCCTTCGTCGCTGGCCAGGGTGCATCCTCTAATTTAGAAGCTAACTCAAGGGTCCAATACATACATAAACGTATTTAATAATCTAAATACTTCAAGCTAACTAAGAAATTGTGCAAATATAAAAAAAAATAGAATCTACAATTCCGGTTTCCATTTTATTTCTTCGACATTTAAATCGAAGGCGATTTTTCTGCAAAGCATGAAGAGAAAATCTGAAAGACGGTTGATGTATTTTATGGCAAGAAGAAAATCTTTATTATCCTGTATCAATGGAACCATGCGCCTTTCAGCGCGCCGACATACACAACGGGCAATATGGCACCAGGAAACAACAGTATCACCACCAGGTAAAATAAAAGAATCCAGAGCAGGCAAATATTTTTCCATCTTATCCATCTCAGATTCCAGTTTGTTAATATCTTCCTCAGTAATGTCAGTCAGGGCGTTCAACTGGTTGTTTTCGTCTGCAAGAGCAGACGACAGGAACATTAGTTTGTCCTGTATGGAGAGTAATAGTTCAGAATAGTTTGCATTAACAGGCTGGTCGCGAAGGAGTCCGATCCAGGAGATAAGCTCATCAACGGTTCCATATGATTCAATCCTGGGATCATTTTTGGGAACCCTGGTCCCGCCCAATAAGGAAGTAATGCCCCTGTCACCTCCTTTGGTATATATCTTCATTCAATTACATCTTTACTTCTCCAGCAAGTTCTTCATTCAGAACATCTGATTCGACCTCTCCATCAAACAACTTGACAATCCGGTGTGCACGCCTGGCAATATCTACTTCATGAGTTACGAGAATGATGGTATTTCCACGGCTGTGGATCTCATCAATAACATTCATGATATCAATGGATGTTTTTGAATCCAGGTTTCCGGTTGGCTCATCCGCCAGGATAATAGAAGGATGATTTACCAGTGCCCTTGCGAGGGCAACACGCTGACGCTCACCACCAGATAATTCATTGGGTTTATGTGCAATTCTGTTACTCAAACCAACACTGTCAAGCACTTCCCCTGCCCTCTTGATTCTTGCCGTTTTTGAAACACCTGCATAAATCAGCGGTAGCATTACATTTTCCAATGCATTATATCTTGGAAGCAAATTAAAGGTCTGGAATACAAATCCGATTTCATTGTTCCTGATATCGGCAAGCTGGTTATCATCCATCTTACTAACATCCTTGTTATTTAATTTATATGCCCCGTTAGTCGGGGTGTCCAGACAACCGATCAGGTTCATCAATGTTGATTTTCCTGATCCTGATGGTCCCATGATGGCCACATATTCATTCCTGTTAATATCCAGTGAAACCTTTCTGAGAGCCTCGACGATGATCTTGCCAATCTTATAATTTTTAACGATGCCTTCGAGCTTAATTAGATTCTCCATAAATAGTTTTATGTATTTATTTAACTTGCGAGTTACGAGTTACAAGTTACGAGTTGCAAACCCGCACCTAGTATCCAGTACCTGGTAACTTGTTTTAAAAGTATCCAAAAATAAGATTTTTTGAACGGATAACAGGATTTAAACTCAAAATCTTACAATATAGTGTTGCTTTGGGATACCTTTTTTAACAAAAAGAATCCCGAATTGAAAAAGATCAATACTGACAGCTATTTCGGAACGATGAATTAACGTTTCCCAGGCTGCAGTCATGGAGGAAGACCAGTAAATATCATCCAGGATAATTGCAAGGTTTTCAATTGAACCGGAAAGAACCATTTCTGTGTATTCAACCAATCTCTCTCCATGGTGATCTCCATCAATAAAAACCAGCAGGTCTTTTTTATTTTCAAATTCCTTAAGAAGGGGAAAAAGTTTATCAATGAATAATCCATGGATCAGTTCCACATTGACCTGGTTTACAGTATTCATTGTCTGCCGGGCAATCTCGTTAATATCCTTCGATCCTTCAATGGTATAAAGGCAACATTCCGGGTAACCCGTGGCAAGGTATGCCGAACTGATCCCGGGTCCTGTTCCGAGTTCAATGATTGAATATGGTTTATACCAGGAAACCAACCGGGTAAGCAACCGGCCATATTTCGGCTTTACCGTAGTGGATTTTGCGATATGCCTTACTTCCCTCTCCTCCCCGATCCCTGTGCGTGATCCTTCCCCATAATCTTCCACCATAATTTTGCGACGATCCCGTAACAATTCTTTACGCCTGTTGTCGATAGCCGTAAAGTCATGAGTATCATCACCATATAAAACAGTACTGATAAACTCGAATACAAAGGGTGAATGGATACCATGTCCTTTCCTGTGCCTGGCCCTGATCAGGTATATTAAATAGTAAAAAAGGATGCGCATATCGATTTTACGGGAATAACGACTTGATCATGACAAGGTAGTTTGATTTATTCTTTAATGCAAAGAGATGTTCAGCGATAATTTATAATTTTATTGCAATTGCTTCGATATGGCAGATATCCTGAATAACGAAATACAGTTTCTCCCGGGCGTAGGACCTAAAAGGGCCGAACTGCTCCGTAACGAGCTTAATATCAATGTATTTGGAGATCTACTGTATCATTTTCCCTATAAATACATCGACCGGTCGAAATTCTATTCCATCCGTGATATTAATTCATCTTTGCCCTATATCCAGATAAAAGGAAAGATCATTTCACTGAAGACGGAAGGTCCGAAATACAAAAAAAGACTGGTGGCAGAATTCACCGACGGGTCAGGGACCATTGAGCTGGTCTGGTTCAAGGGTACCAGTTGGATCAAGGAAAGTTTGAAAAAGGATGTCGAATATGTAGCCTTTGGAAAACCCACCCTTTACGGTCGAAAAATTAACCTTGTCCATCCTGAACTGGAAGAAGCAGACAAGTTTGACGGACAGATCTCTTCAACATTGCAGGCACAGTACAGCACTACCGAAATCCTGAAAAAGAACCACCTGACATCCAGGACACTACAGAAGCTGGTCTTTAATCTCTTTAAATCCTTCAAAGTAGATGTTAAAGAAACATTGCCTGATTACCTGGTAAGGGATCTCAAATTACTACCCCTGGACCAATCCATACGCAACATCCATTTCCCTGAATCAACCGATCTTCTGAACAAGGCCCAGTTCAGGCTCAAGTTTGAGGAGCTGTTTTACATCCAGTTAAATATCCTGAAGCAGAAATTCATCCGGGAAAACCATGTTAAAGGTTTTGTTTTTACCAGGGTCGGGAGTTTTGTTAACAGGTTTTACAAAGAGAATCTTCCCTTTGAACTTACCGGGGCACAAAAAAGGGTCATCCGGGAAATCAGGAAGGATATAGGTTCAGGAAAACAGATGAATCGTTTATTACAGGGTGATGTTGGAAGCGGAAAAACACTGGTTGCTTTAATGGGGATGCTCATTGCGCTGGACAATGGTTACCAGGCTTGTCTGATGGCTCCTACTGAAATCCTCGCCAATCAGCATTTTAATAGCCTGAGCAAAATGATTGAGGGTCTCAATATAAGGATTGCCCTGTTAACCGGATCGACTAAAAAGAAAGAACGGGACATAATACACCAGGGGTTGCAGGATGGCTCACTTAATATTTTGATCGGTACGCATGCGCTTATTGAAGAAACAGTAAAATTCAGCCGGCTTGGATTTGTCGTTATCGACGAACAGCACAAGTTTGGCGTGGCCCAGCGGGCCCGGTTGTGGAAAAAAAGCACCCAGCCACCACACGTATTGGTTATGACAGCCACACCAATTCCGCGGACACTTGCAATGACCCTTTATGGGGACCTGGATGTGTCGGTAATTGATGAGTTACCTCCGGGCAGGAAACAGATAATAACGATGCATTACAGCGATTCCAAGCGGCTGCGGGTGCATGGGTTTATGAAACAGCAAATCGCGGAAGGCCGCCAGATCTATATTGTATACCCGTTGATACAGGAGTCGGAAAAGATGGATTACAAAGACCTTGAAGACGGCTATTTCAGTATCAAACAGGCTTTTCCGTCACCCGATTATGCAGTCAGCATGGTGCATGGTAAATTAAAATCTGAAGACAAAGATTTTGAGATGCAAAGGTTCGTGAATGGCAAGACCCAGATAATGCTGGCAACAACGGTTATTGAGGTTGGGGTGGATATTCCCAATGCATCGGTAATGATCATCGAGAGCGCTGAGCGGTTTGGATTATCGCAACTGCACCAGTTGCGCGGTCGTGTAGGACGCGGCGCCGATCAATCCTATTGTCTCCTGTTGACCTCCTATAAGCTGACTCAAGAGGCTAAATTAAGATTAGAAACAATGGTCCGGACCACGGATGGATTCGAGATTGCCGAGACCGACCTGAAATTGCGCGGCCCGGGGGATATTGAAGGAACCCAGCAAAGCGGGATCCCGTTTGAACTGAAAATTGCCAATCTGGGACGGGACAGCCAGATCCTGCAATATGCCAGGGATACTGTGGTAAATATTCTGGAAGAGGATCCCTTACTCGAAGATCCGAAAAACACTATTTTGCC
>JADHVS010000092.1 GCA_016783865.1 Bacteroidales bacterium | reverse complement strand
CCGGAATCTCAAAGTCATGGTTTCGAGGCTGAAAATCCTGGTTTTTTTGAATTTAACGGTCAAAATTGTGTGGAATCCCGTTTTAGCTGGTTCTCCTATGATATGAAAGTCGACAAGGGAAAACCAACCGGCCTTATGGTAGAATACTGGGGAGGATTCCCCGGACCGAGAAAATTTGAAATTAAAGTGAACGGAGAGGTTATCGCCACAGAAGATTTCTCCGGACTTGCATATAATGAGAGCAAAGAGTTGCTATATACGATTCCGGTTGAGAAGACTTCCAGGGGTATTGTTACGGTGACTTTTGCCGCCGATAAACATCATTTTGCCGGGCCTGTGTTTGGTATCAGGACAATTACAATGAATTAGATTCAGCTTCTACTCATACCTCAGGCTGTCGGCAGGTTGCAGGCGGGCAGCCTTGTAAGTATGATACATCATGCTGATAAGGGTAAATACAATGGTAAGCAACAGGGCCAGCACCACGTTGGCCATTTTTTCCTCTTCGCCATACATTCGTGCATGAAAATCATAGACAAATTCATAATCAAAAGGCTGTTCCGGGAATAACATTAGTATGTTCCTGCCTTAATGACTATCTGACAGGACTCTAATCCATCGCTTTCAGCTGTTAAGGTAATGTTTCCTTCCGAGTTGCCTGACTGTATTATTGACATGCATTTCCCGTTGAAGGCCTTGCGGTAAGGTTTAACAAATGACTCCAGGCTTGTAGGGTCGCCGTTGCCCACAGCCCTCAATGCTCCCTCTCCTTCAACCTTGAAATTCACAAGGTTGTGGGCCCGGGGGCATACCACACCGTTTTCATCGACAACAGATACCGTTACAAAAGCCAGGTCCTTCCCATCGGCCATTATTTCAGTACGATCGGCCTCAAGGATAATTTTCGCAGGCTTTCCTGCTGTTTTCATTACTGCCTCTTTCAGCGGATTATCGTTTTCATCCAGGGCCACCACTTTTAATTCACCGGGTTCATAACTAATATTGTCCCAAACAAGCCGGTAAGTCGTATATAAGTTCGAGGGATCTTTTCCCCTGACTCCCAGGCTTTCCCCATTCAGGAACAGTTCTCCCCGGTCAAAAGAGGTGTAACAATGCACCGAAACCGTCTGTCCCTCTTCCCAATTCCAATGAGGCAGGAGATGCAGTACCTCCTTATCGGTCCACCTGCTCTGGTACAAATAGTAGCGGTCTTTAGGTATCCCGCACAGATCAATGATCCCGAAATAAGAACTTCGTGCCGGCCATTCTGCATTATATGGTGTTGGTTCGCCCAGGTAGTCGAAGCCTGTCCAGACATACTCCCCGGCTATAAACGGGAAGGAATCCTGCGCTACCCATTCCCGTTCGGGGGAAGTGGCCCAGAAAGGATATTCCATATCAAAGGAGCTGGAATGATAGGGCTCACGGGTATGGTGTATTTTTTCTTCTGCCGGGAAAAAATATTCTCCTCTTGAACTGACCGTGGAAGCAGTTTCACTGCCATACAACTTCCAGTCCGGGAACCTTTTATGAATATAATTGTAATGATGCGGTTTGTAGTTCCATCCCTGGATATCAACGATGTCTGCCAGGCCGTATTCAATGGCCTCCCACCACTGGTTAAACCCGGCTGTTGTCGGACGGGTCGGATCTTCGCTTTTACAAATATCAACCAGCAGCCGGCCATATTCAGCACCTGCTTCCATGCCCTGTTCCAGGATTTCATTCCCGATACTCCACATGATCACTGACGGGTGGTTCCTGTCACGATGGATAAGAGCTGTCATATCTTTTTCAGCCCATTCATCCCACAGTGTATTATATCCATTCTCCCGTTTGGGATGTTTCCATTCATCAAAGGCTTCGTCTATGACCAGGAATCCCATTTCGTCAGCCAGGTTGAGCAACTCAGGAGCAGGGGGATTATGACTGGTCCGGATGGAATTACATCCCATCTCCTTCAACAGGTTCATCCTGAACCGCAATGCAGCAACATTAACAGCCGCCCCCAGCGGGCCAAGGTCGTGATGCAGGCAGACTCCATTTAAAGGCACCCTTGCTCCGTTTAAAAAGAAACCTTCATCACTGGTAAACTCAAAAAACCGGAATCCGAAGGGCGTTTTATAAACATCCTGCTCCTTGTTGTCTTCAATGATAGTTGTAACTGCAGTGTACATTACCGGAGTTTCAACCGACCATAGTTTTGGATTGTCAACTTCAACGACCTGTTCAATTATGGTTTCTTCGTTAATTTCAATTTTTGAAGAGACATTCGCTACAGCTTTGCCTTCCGGAGACACGATTTTTGTTTCAACCGTAACTGCTTTTGCCGCACCTGATTTGTTCAGGATAGTCGTTTTCAAATTTACATAACCTGTCCCATCATGTATCTCCGGAGTTGTCAGATATGTTCCCCACAGCTTAACAAATACAGGGTTGGTGACCACCAGCCTGGCACTTCTGTAGATCCCTGCACCGGGATACCAGCGTGAGGAATGCTGTTTATTTTCTAACCTGACAGCCAGGATGTTTTCCCCGTCAAAGATTATATGCGGGGTCAGATCAAAACCAAAAGAAGCATAGCCATAAGGCCATTCACCCACAAATTCCCCGTTCAGGTAAACCATGGCATGGCTCATGGCTCCGTCAAATTCAATATGGATCTGCTTGCCATTGTAAGAGGATGGGATATCGAGTACTTTGCGATACCAGCCAACTCCAATGTGTGGCAGCCCTCCTGTTTCACCAGTGGCCATCTCCGGAACCCGGTTTACACCCTCCGGAACCCACATCTTCATGGTATCAATATTTTTATCAAACTCACCCGATATGGCCCAGTCGTGCGGGACAGTAACCCTTTCCCAGTTGGCTGTGCTGAGCCCGGGATATCCGCCCCCTTCAACCTCGCCATTGTAAAACTCCCATCCTGTTTCCAGGGGTATAATTTTGCGAACCTCATTTTGGTTTGTGACAGAACAGCTGGCAACCAATATGGCAAACAAAACCAACCTGTAACCTGCAACTTGCAACCTGGAACATTTATTAACAAACATATTTCTTAATTTTATGGTAATATTTTAATTGAAGCTCCTCGCCGCAAGCGGCGAGGAATCTTCGATTCTTTATTTTTATTATTAATTTGTGCTCGCTTACCCCGCCGCAAGCAGCGGGGAATGCGCTCGCAGAATTCAAGATCATGAATAAAATTAAATATTTCCTTGTTCTTCTGCTACTCCCCATCTATGTTTTAGGACAAGAGTCGGCAACCAAAGATACTACCAGGGCAATCCAGCCCATCCCTGTTGCCGAGATTACTTTAAAGGCAACTGAAGTAAGTATCATGTTATTTAATAAACAGGCGGTACTATTGCCCGACGAACGAAAACAATTGATCCAATTCCGGCTCGACACCATGTTATTCAGGCTAAACCTGCTCAGGGAAGATTCGCGGGTGCATATCATTGAAAACCTGGGAATGAGAAGTCTGAATAACCTCCAAAACGAGTGGACCATTCTAAACTCACGGTTTGAAAATGAGCAGAACAACCTTATCCAACTGCTCAAGGGATATGAGGATAAGAAACAATCGTTGATTGATGCCAGGATACTTTGGGAACTCACACTTGCCTCGCTCAAAGAAACAGATGCCCCTGAGCTGGTACAGAAGCAGGTGGGTTCAACAATTACCAATCTCCGGGATATGGAATCCAGCATCCAGACCGATTCAGAATTTTTACAGGAATTATTGGTTGAGATATCAAAAGGATTGATTTTCTCTAATGAGATACTGGGTAAAATAAAAACCGCCCAGGAGGTTGTCACCCAGCAATTATTTACACTGAACCAGCCTCCCCTCTGGAGTGCGATAAGCAAAAAGGAAATCATCGTCATTTCACATGAGCGGTCGATCGTAGAAGATACCAAATCCAGCTTACGCGATTTTGGGATGAACTATGCCACCAGGATATGGCTTCATCTTTTCCTTTCCTGTGCCATAATCCTGTTTGTGATTTTTTCATTCAGGCGGTTAAAGCATCTTGTCCCGGAAAAAGATATTCTACGGTTGTCGTCAATTAAAAAAATACTGAACAGATCGGTTTCGGCTTCCTTCCTGATAGTGTTTCTGTTAACATACCTGATGTATGATACGATACCGGACTCCATCCGGCTGGTTGCATCATTTGGCACACTCATTCCCGTTCTCTTTATTCTAAACGATACATTTACCGGACCATCAAAAAAATATGTATTTCTTCCTGTAGTCGCACTTTTTCTCATCAACGTGCACAGCCTGGGTTACAGTGAAACAATACTGAACAGGATCTTCCTTATAACTATAATCCTGTATTCGTTCCTGTCATTAAGCCTGATGCTGTGGAAAAAATCCCTGATGAATATGACCCTCTCTGAAAAGTTGGGTAAGTTTCTTCGTACACTTGGATTTATATACCTTGGTCTCCTGGGAATTTCTTTTATTTCCATAATCATAGGGGCGGCTTTACTGGCTGAATTTTTTACCTATGCTGCCATACGGAGTTCGGCCCTTGCTCTCATACTGTATGCTGCTTCACTGACCCTCCATAGCATTATTCTGATTTCCCTGTACAGTAACAACCTGCAAAGACTCAACGTAGTAAAACAGTATCATGAATCCATATATTCCTGGTTTGTAAAGGTCGTTAATCTGGCATCCTGGATTTTCTGGCTTGTATTCACCTTTAAGCTTTTTAATATCTGGCAGGCCATATACCAGGGGATCAAAGGATTTTTAACCTATGAGATAGGAATCGGATCGCTGCATGTTTCCCTCTGGGACCTTATTGTTTTCCTTTTCATTCTCTGGCTGACATTCTGGATTTCAAGGATCGTAAGGATTATTGTAGAGGGTGAAGTAACTTCCAGGATAAAAATGAAGCGGGGTGTTCCCGGGGCGATATCATTAATACTGCGTATTGTCATAATTACCATTGGTTTGATGGTCGCTTTTGCGGCAACAGGACTGGAGATGGATAAACTGGCCATCCTGATTGGTGCTCTTGGTGTTGGTATCGGTTTTGGCTTGCAAAATATTTTCAACAACCTGGTTTCCGGGATCATACTCGCCTTTGAGCGGCCCATCCAGGAAGGGGATATTATCGAGATTGGGACCTTGATTGGAACGGTAAGGGAGATTGGGCTGAGGGCCAGTAATGTCAGGACATTTGATGGTGCCGAAGTGATCGTCCCCAATGGCAACCTGATATCCAACGAGCTCATAAACTGGACCCTGACGGATAAACGGCGCAGGGGTGAGGTACTTGTAGGCGTGAAATATGGTACCAATCCGGACACGGTATTGAAATTGCTGGTTGAAACTGCTAAATCACATACTGAAATCCTTGAAGAACCCGAACCACTGGCGTTGTTTACCGGATTTGGAGACAGCTCATTGGACTTCAGGTTATTGTTCTGGATGGCAGATGCAGATCAAAGGTACCGGATACAGAGTGAGATGAACGTGCTGGTAAACAATGCCATCAATGCTGCCGGCATCGAGATACCCTTCCCGCAAAGGGATCTGCATTTGCGGTCGGTGGATGATACGGCAGGGAAAAAACTTAAATAGCAGTCATCCTGAATTTACCAGCCCTGACAATATTGGTATTCCATGATAAGATTTGCAGGTATACTATTTTTACTTACCCCGGCGGTTCTTTTTGCTCAGAAGAGTTCACATATGGGTGCTGCTAAATATGCGCCGGATGATGGTGAGAAACTACTGATAATCGGACAGGATCTTTATGCTGACGGGTATGTGGATCACCTGGATCAGATTCCTGCGGGTGTAACCACCTATACCGGTTTCCCTGGATTATCAGGACTTGAAATCAAAGATAACTGGGGTGCAGGAGACGTTCATGCCCAGGCATATATTAATGATTCCAGCTTTGATAATTCTGCTATCGTTATAGGATTGCATATTGTCGACCAGTTGGAAAGCATCAGGAATGGTTATTCCGATTTCTATATTGAATCCCTTGGAGATTGGATAAAAAAACAAAACCGGCCCGTTTTTTTGAGAATTGGATATGAATTTGACGGATCATGGAATCATTATGATCCTGATGAATTTATTGAAGCCTGGATATATATGGTTAAATATTTTGATGGATTAGATGTCAGAAATATAGCCTATGTATGGCAATCAGCAGGTGGTATCCCGGAGATGAGTATGTGAACTGGGTAGGGTATTCCCATTTTGACGGACCTGATCCCGGACAGAGTATACGCGATTTTGCCGAAGCGCATAATAAACCTGTTATGATAGCTGAAGCTACTCCCAAAGTTGATTTAAAAACAGGATCGGGTATCAGTCATTGGGAAAACTGGTATCAGCCTCTTTTTGAAGTCATCTATAACAATGACAGGATTAAAGCACTGGCCTATATCAATGCAGACTGGGAAATTCAGCCTATGTGGACCGGACAGGGATGGGGTGATTCCAGGGTCCAGGTAAACGATGTAGTAAAAAGCAACTGGCAAAATGAGATCGCTAAAGAAAACTGGTTGCTTGCCGGCAAAGAATTATTTGATATTTTAAATTACCAGATGTGGCAGGATTCAGTCATCACGACTACAGATGAAATCAGCTCTCAAAATAATGTATTTATGATCAATGAGACCAGCAGGCTTTTGGTAGGATCAAGGGAAAATACATTATGGGATGGGATTCGTATATGGGACCAAACTGGCAGATTGATCTATTATCTTGATGAAACTGCAGGTGATTATGAGGTTCCCACCGGATGGCTTCCCGGCGGATCTGTTTTGATAGTTTGTTTGATAACCAGGGATCAGCTGATAAGCAAAAAATTCATATTAAATAAATAGGACACATTATTTTTTCAACCGGGAAAAATCTTTCTCCGAGGTTCCCTAGAACATAACATTCAATTCTGAATTATCTGGAATATATTTTAACTTTAATAAATATTCTTTAAGTCTCAATTACGGATGGAATTTTTTTACCTGCTTGCTGTCATCCTGCTGATTATTATGGCAGTTTCAGCCCTGTTAGTAGGAGTCAGCAACGATGCTGTAAATTTCCTAAATTCTTCCCTGGGTTCCAAAGTTGCTCCCTTTAAAGTTATAATGATCATTGCTGCCATTGGTATTATTGTAGGCACTACCTTCTCAAGTGGAATGATGGAAGTTGCCAGGAAGGGGATCTTTAATCCTGAAAAATTCTGGTTCAGTGAGATAATGGTTATTTTTCTTGCCGTTATGGTGACAAACATCCTCCTGCTTGACTTTTTCAACACTTTTGCCATGCCCACCTCTACCACCGTTTCCATTGTTTTTGGGCTTCTGGGGGCTGCTGTAGGTGTATCCATGATGAAAATCCACACCACCGGTGCCTCTTTCTCAGAGATGAGCAATTACATTAACACAAGTTCGGCACTACTCATAATTACGGGAATTCTGTTGTCTGTTGTCATTGCTTTCACTATAGGAATGATCATTCAATACATTGTCCGGATGATTTTTTCATTCAATTTCCAGAAATCTTATAAGTATTTCGGTGCCATCTGGGGCGGCATCGCCATATCGGCCATTACCTATTTTATTCTGATCAAGGGGGCCAAAGGTTCTTCCTTCATGACTGCAGATAATGTTGCATGGATAAAGGGAAATTCCTTAATGATCCTTGGCCTCAGTTTTGTTGGATGGACACTCATTCTGCAACTCTTATACTGGATCTTCCGCTTTAACATATTGAAATTCATTGTGCTGGTCGGAACCTTTGCACTTGCCATGGCATTTGCGGGGAATGACCTGGTTAATTTTATTGGCGTACCATTAGCGGGAATCGAATCCTTCAAATTGTTTCAGGCCAGTTCTGTTTCAGATCCTTCACAATTCGCCATGATAGCCCTGCAGGGGCCAGTAAAAACGCCAACCCTGTTTCTGCTTATTTCAGGTATGATCATGGTATATGCCTTGTGGACTTCAAAAAAAGCCCGTGGCGTTACAGCAACAGAATTAAATCTCGGCAGGCAGGAGGAAGGCTTCGAACGTTTTGAATCGTCCCTTCTTGCTCGTGGGATTGTGCGTGGAACAGTGAGTATGAACAGAGTTTTTGAGAGAATCATTCCGGTAACCATACAACAATTTCTTAACAGGAGATTCGACCAAAAACCATTTAAAAAGCAGGAAAAAAAAGAAGGTATTTCATTCGATCTGGTAAGAGCTTCCGTTAACCTGGTTGTAGCAAGCATCCTGATCTCATTTGCCACATCAATGAAACTGCCCCTGTCTACAACATATGTAACATTCATGGTTGCCATGGGAACTTCTCTTGCAGACGGTGCCTGGGGCCGTGAAAGTGCAGTTTACAGGGTATCCGGAGTGGTAATCGTCATCGGCGGCTGGTTCTTTACGGCTCTGTGTGCTTTTACCTTATCCTTCATCATGGCCCTGCTAATATATTGGGGACAATTAATCACAGTTTTGTTAACTGTTCCTGTTCTAATCCTTCTTTTTATTAAATCCTCTTCCTTGTACCGAAAAAGAGACGATGCCATTAATCGCGCCATGCAGGACAGTTCAGAAGCCGACCTTACAGGAGCAAGTGTGCTCGAGTCATGCAATAAGAAACTCATAAATACATTAAGTTCTGTTTCCAAAATTTATGATCATTTAATTGACGGTTATTCCGAATTAAGAAGGAGGAGCATCAAAAAAACGCAAAAAGATGTCGCTGAAATCAATAAGAAGATAAAAGAAGAGAAGAACAGCATTCATAAAACGATTATCAAACTGAAGGAAGATGATATCAAAACAGGGCATTATTATATCCGGGTGATTGATCACATGAGAGAAATCGGTATTTGCCTGTCAAATTGCTCCCAACCGATCTTTGAATATATTGATAACAACCACCCCCCATTGATTGATGAGCAGAAAAAGGAACTGGGGCAATTCAGGGAATTAATCTCGGCTTATTATGATTCAGCTTTGAAACTGATAAAAAACCGCGAATTTGATAATATCGACAAAATATTGAAGAAAGAACATGATGTTGTCGAATTTATTGATAGTCTAAGCATTCAACAGATAAAAAGAATTAAGAAACAGGAGGCCGGAACAAAAAACAGCATTTTATTTCTGGGATTTCTGAACGAATCCAGAAATCTTATACTGAATACAGGAAAGCTGATTAAGGCACAGCGTAATTTCCTGATCCATAACAGGGAGAATGGGAAATTAGTGGCCAGGATTGAGCAAGTGAAATGAGCCGGCGTGTCACCTTCCCGGATCCACGGCCGCAAGGACAGGGGTATGTTATTGATTATTAAATAGATAGACCTGGAATTGCCTGTCCCCCCCGGGTACTCGTGGGGGGAATGCGCTCGCAGGATTCAATGGTTTGAATATCTCATATTAAAATATCATGTGATCGCAGATTTTAGATAAGTGTATATCAGACTATTAGAAAATAAAAATCCTTACAAATGTTGGAGAACAGCATTCTTAGTAAGATGAAGATAAATTAAATCTTGCACAGAACTGTTTTACAGTATTACTTACAGGGTCATTATCCTGAAAAGTGAAAGGATTTTATTTATCACTCCGGATATCTTGTCTTTTTATTTTTTATAATTTTAAGATTTGAATCAAAATCATTAATTATGGATATTAATAAAATTGATGCCGCCTACAGGAAAGTTTCGTATTACAAAAAACCCGAATCACTTAGTCTTGAGGAATGGCAGTTTGCACTCAGGAGAAAGTATGCTGAATTGAATCCCCTGATCGTTGAAAAAACAGGGTTAGAAAAAGTTTTCTCCGAGTATATTGTAAGGAACCCCGACCGCAAGAGTTCATATTCGGTTTCTCTCAGGAGCAATGATAATTCAAGGAACTTCTGTACATGTTACGATTTTAAAACGAACAGGCTGGGAACCTGCAAGCATATAGAGGCCGTTTTACACCGGATACGGTCAAAACCGGATTTAGCAGAGATGCTCACCCAAAGTTACGAACCCGATTATTCATCAATATACCTCGATTACAGGGGCGAAAGGAAGATATGTATAAGAATTGGCAAGGAAAAAAGAAAAGAGTTCGAAAAACTCAGTGATAAATATTTCAGCAGTGAAAATATTCTGCTTCCCGGCAACTATCCTCTTTTCAATGTAATACGCAATGAAGCGCATAAGATATCCGCTTCATTCAGGTGTTACCCTGATGCGCTTGATTATATCCTGGATATACGGGATAAAACCAGGCGGGTGGAACATATCAATAAACACTATGGAGGTAATGGTAAACCTGTTTTCAGTGACCTTGTCAAAGCACAGCTTTATTCATATCAGGAAGAGGGGATCAGGTTTGCAGGAAAAGCAGGACGTTGCCTTCTCGCCGATGATATGGGCCTTGGTAAAACCATACAGGCGATCGGAACGGCAGAACTGCTAAAAAATGATTATGGAATAACGAAGGTTTTAATCATTTGTCCAACATCCCTGTTGTATCAATGGAAAAGCGAGATACAGAAATTTGCCGGCAGCAGTGTCAGGGTGATTACAGGACTTCCGCATAAAAGAGGGGAACAGTATCATGGAGACGAATTTTATAAAATTGTATCATATCACACAGCGAGCAACGATGTTAAGGAAATATCCCTAACATTCCCTGATCTGGTCATTCTTGATGAAGCCCAGCGAATAAAGAATTTTTTAACCAAGACCTCCAGGAACATAAAACGCATTCCTTCGACCTATGCCCTGGTGCTGACCGGGACACCTCTTGAGAACAAGCTGGAGGAACTGTATTCTGTTGTACAATTTCTTGATCCGTTTATTCTCGGACCCTATCATGAATTCCTTTGCAGGCACCAGGTAAAGTCGGATACGGGAAAAATAATCGGGTACAAAGACCTTAACCAGATTGGTGACAGGTTGTCGGAACTGATGCTGCGAAGGAAAAAATCAGATGTGCTCCTGCAATTGCCCGAAAGGATGGACAAGATGTTGTTTGTGCCGATGACAGAGAAACAGCTGGAATTACATGATGAATTCAGCTCGGGGGTTGCAAAGCTTGTACACAAGTGGAAACGCCTGGGATTCCTCCCTGAAAAGGACAGGCAAAGATTAATGATCAACCTGAACCTGATGAGGATGGTATGCGACAGCAGCTTTGTCCTGGACCAGCAGACAAGGCATGATACAAAGATTGATGAATTGATGATTATTCTTCAGGAGATCATCGCTGAAGGTGATGAAAAGGTTGTTGTTTTCAGCCAGTGGGAAAGGATGACACGCATCGTTTCCGGGGAACTTGAATCTCGCGGTATAGGATATGAATACCTGCATGGCGGCATACCGGGCACTAAAAGAGAGGCCCTATTTACCAATTTTAATGCGGACCCGGAAAAAAGGGTGTTCCTGTCGACTGACGCCGGTGGAACCGGTCTTAACCTGCAAACTGCCTCATACATGGTAAACCTTGATATCCCCTGGAACCCTGCCGTTCTGGAACAGCGTATCGGCAGGATCCACAGGATTGGACAGAAAAACAGGGTTTCGGTTATCAATATGGTCTCTATCGGTACCATTGAGCATCGCATGACCGAGGTACTTAAGTTCAAGTCTTCGCTGGCTGAAGGTATTCTGGATAAAGGTGAGGATGTGATATTCCTGGGAGAAAGCAAGTTCAATAAGCTGATGGATACCGTGGAACAAATGTTGCCGGATCCGCCGGTTGAGGAGAAAACCGGTGTTGATGTTGAGGAGGAGATTACCGCTGAGAAGAGGGATTTTCAGGGACCGTCGGAACCGGATCTGAAAACAGATGAAATCGGAACCGAACCCCAGACCCTTTTTGACGATATTGAAGAAGAAACAGTCACATCTGCTGATGAAACAAGCACAGAAGATATTAAAGCGGATACCGATCCGGATATCCTGGTAAAAACCGGATTGAACTTTCTGGCAGGATTAATTAAGACACTCAGCGATCCTGAAGCTACAAAACGGTTGGTTTCCACAGTTGTTACCAGTGATGAGAAGGATGGAAAAACATACCTGAAGATCCCTGTTGAAAGCGAAAAAACAGTCGAAGATTTCCTGGATATAATAGGGAACCTGGTTAGAAGCCTGGGATGAGCTGCACATTGCTAATTATCGAATGGCAACCTGAACTGGGTATCTGTACTTTTCTGTCCCTTTTGCGGCATACTCCCCTGTTTGTCGTCTCTTTTCCCACGCCCTTCGCCTGCCTTATCATGTCTTAGGTCCTTTTTCTCATCATCAGCATCAGCATCAACCTCTTCGTCATTATCATACCTATCATCATTATCAAACTCTTCATCACCATAACCAGGTTCTGCACCCTCACCAAAGACATCATCCGTTTCCATTCCGTCAAACCTCGGATCGCCCTGCTGTTTTAACTGTTTCCAGTAATTACGCAGCCAGGTTTCCCTTTCCTCCGGAGTCGGGACCTTTACCTCTTCCATGCGCATCAGCTCATACACATTCACCCATTGTTCTTTGACCCAGACCGACAGATGCGGGTTCAGCACATAATACCCCCTGTACAGCCTTTTGAACAGTTTCTTGTTATAATAATTCCTGCTCCCGATCTCATGTTTAGAGAGGTTCGCCGAGAGATAGGTGCGGTTCTTCCTGTATTTCGGCAGCAGCACTTCAGGATAAGCTGCTACGGCTTTCTCCAGGTCCCCGGCCTGCACCCCTTTCGGATTCAGATAATAACCCGAGCCTTCATCCATAATCACCTCCTGCAGTGCGATAAAAAAGTTGATCAGGAAGTATTCTATCTTATGGTTGTCGATCTTTATCAGGCGGTCCTCCACCGAGATCTTAATATTGTCCGTGATCAGGTAAGTGCATAAGCTGTCAAGCTTGCGAATGTATTCGGGCCTTAACCACGACTGGTACAGGGCTGTCTGGAAAACATTCTTTCCCAGGTTATCGGTCAGGGAAGCATCCGCCCCGCAGGCGGTAAGGAATTCCAGGATCTTTATGCTTCCCGATTGCACGGCCGCAAGCAGAGGGGTTAGATTGAAACGGTCGCGGTAATCCACCCCGTATTTCCTGATGCTCTGCTCCACGGCACGGACATTGTCGCATACATACTCGCTGTAATACTTCCTCAGTACGGATCCCCGCTCCTGCTCATACTGGTCGGCCTTCCGGTATTTCAGTTCGGATAAGTCCATAATGCTCTCAATATCATTATATAAGAGCGCGTAGGTAAAAAGCAGGTCTTTTGCCTTTTTGTTGTAGTAATCCGGATCAAGGGCCTGTTCTCTAATCTCCTCTCTATTATCCGGCGTGAGAGGTTCCCAGTCGGGTTTGGTGATCTCCAGAACGGATCGCCTGATCGCTTCGGCCTGTTCCTTCTTACCCTGCATCTCCAGTTTCCTGGCCTCCTCCTGCCATTCATCCGCTGAAGATACCTCCTGCTTCACACTGACCTGATCCTTCTGCTCGGTAAGTCCGAGCAACGCCAGTATCTCATGCCTCTCTGAGGATTCCAGCAGGTACAAACCGTCAAAGGCACGCGTTACCGCCACATAAAGGGAGTTGATAAATATCTTGTATGCCTCATGGGATTTATCGGATTTATCCTTCCCTCTTGAAAAGGTGATCTCTTCCTCGTTGACATCCTCCATTACGACCCCCTTTGTAATCTCATGAAACTCCCTGCTGTTGCCGCTGATGAAGTTCAGTGCTATGATATTGGGGTACTCCAGTCCCTTTGCCTCCTGTATGGAAAAAACCAGCGGGGTCCTGAATATCTTGCGTGCCTCTGCCTTTTCTTCCGGTTTCATCACCAGTACGGCATATTTCGTAGAACGCATGGTCCGGTCATTCAGCTGCTGCCTGATCTTCCGGTTGTCGCTGAGAAGATGGACCTCCCCTTTTATAGAGGTCACTGAATCTACCAGGTAGGTACTCTCCCTGTCTATAGAACCGAACCGGCTGTTTTTGATTTTCAGCAGTTTATTGGCTATGCCGGTCACATCCACCGAGTTCCTGTAGTTCGACCTGAGTATCTGAATATCCCTGCCGCTGAGTTCATGCCTGTAGAACATGGTCTTCACGTTGGTCCATGAAAAGAAATTTGGATGGACATTCTGGTTTGAATCCCCGCAAAGAATGAAATTATTGCTGTTTCTCAGTGATTTCAGCACGATATTGAGCTGGATATTGGTAAAATCCTGTACCTCGTCAATCACGATAAAATCGTACCTGGGTTTGCAATAATCCAGCCAGCGCCAGGAGACCATGTTCAGGTCGTAAAAATTATTCTCCTCCAGGAACTCCAGGTATTTCCGGAAGGCGGCATATACCTTTTCACGTTCCTCCTTCAGGAAAATAGACTGTTTGATCCCCAGTCCATGGTAGTCCTTGTAACCCAGGTACTCCTTTGTGATGTCCTTGCCGGTCAGCACCCCCCGGAACTCTTCGAATAATTTGTAGGGATCCTTTATGCTAAAGGAATTGCTGCGGGGCTGAAGCCAACGTTCAAAGTCGTTGTAACCCAGTTCCCGTCCTTTTATGATTTTCAGGCTTTCAAGGAACTCCTTAAAGGAAAGGAAATCTATTTCCTGCCTGTCGTTCTCGTAATTATTGGCGTAGTACAGCCTGGCCGAGTTTTCAACCAGGAAGGGGCTCAGGGTAACGTACAGTACATCCCCCTTAAGGGCCTTCAGTTTTTCAAGTGTGAGGACGGTTTTGCCACTGCCTGCAGAGCCAATGATAATAACCGGAGGTTTTATCCTGAAAAGCCTTTCCTGGTCATCGTCAAAGGAAATGACCTTATCCAGCAGGTGAAAATGCACCGTACGCGGATTCACATAAACCATCTCTTCCCGGTCCTGGTCATCAGCATCAGCAGCCTCATCAAATGAGTGCAGCGGTTCCAGCTTGCTTTCATCGATCCTGCTTCCGCGCAGGAAACGCGATTTATCATACTCGTGGTTGTAGATTACCTCAAGTAAAAGCAAATAATTCCGGTCATTGTGCCATCCAAATCTGAACAGCAGCCTGTTGGCATGATCCAGTTTTGCCCGGTACAACCCTTTGCCGGCCAGTTTCTTTACTTCTGCGGCAGCAAAATCCCCTGTCTCCAGGAAATTAACCGTCCTCTCGAACTGTTTTTTTACTTTACTGTAGTCCAGATCGTTATAATACAGGATATCCATATGATGTCAGGTCAGTAAATGATGATATTTTTATCCTGTGCGACACAACCTTCATTATAGGATGGCTGAGAATCCCACAAAACAGCATTGCAAAATTGTAATAATTTACAGGAAAAGAAAATTCCTGGCCCGGAATTATTTGATATGCCTTTTGCATATAATCATATTCCGGCTCTTTGATCCGGTTAATGTTGTTCCTGTTTACAAACAGGTCTAAATCGTCCGAATACCTGTGTTTAAGGTAATGCCTTCCAAGAGCAGTACCTCCTGTCAGATGTTTAATAACAATCTTCTTCTAAAATATCCTTAATTCTTTTCTTAATTCTGTAGGAGAATTGTTTTTCTGTTAACATTTTCTCCAAATTGCCGGTGACTTTTTCTTCCTTTTTATAGATACTCAGAAACCGGAATATTTCAGATATCCATTGCCTCGTTTGATTTGTAGATTTCGTTTCATATAAATCACGGAATAATACCGGGATTAAATCTTGTACATAATCGTCTCTGTTCACGAATCTGAATACTTCAAGTTTAAAATGAACAGCTTCAAGTGATACGGGTGCAGGGATATCTTTAAAAGATTCAATGAGCAGTTTTATTGCTTCCTTATTGTTCATAGACGCAAGTGCAGATAAGGTTTCAAAAGCTTTAAGCCTGTTTTCAGGATCCGAGTGTTGAAGCATTTCACGATAATCTTCAACAGCCCTGTTTTTAAGGGATAAATTAACAGCTTCAGTTAAATTTTGTTCATCATTCGGACCAATACCAAATAATTCATACATTGATGAATCTGTTTCGATAATCTCAACCATTTCAAAATCTTTACAGTAATGCTCATTACCGTCAAATTTCTTTTCTTCTATTAATTCTTTACAGCAATCATAGTTTTCATTTTCAAGTAATTCTTCAATGTATGGTTCAAATTCAGTATTATTCAGGCATATTCCATATTCAGAGGGGCCATGTAACAGGAATGGGAAGAAATAATTGCAATTGGAACAATTTCTTTCCAATACTACGTTGATTTTATTATCTGTAGTTTTCATAGTTATCTTATTAATACTCAGCGAATTCCTTTCCTGTTAACAATTACGGGCTTAGTTTTGAAATCTCATTGACTCTCCTCGCAGCAAGCCGCGAGGAAACGAGTTCCTGAGTTCGGCGGAGCCAAACAAACCTGTGAGTTCGGCGGAGCCAAACAAACCTGTGAGTTCGGCGGAGCCAAACAAACCTGTGAGTTCGGCGGAGCCAAACAAACCTGTGAGTTCGGCGGAG
>JADHVS010000091.1 GCA_016783865.1 Bacteroidales bacterium | reverse complement strand
CTGATGATGGCCTCTTTGATCTGACCGTGATAAAAAAGCTTAGCAAATCCAATGTGATTTTGAGCCTCCGGCGTTTATACAATGGCACCATTCACCATCATCCGAAAGTGGAAACCTATTCCGGAAAATTGATCACAATCGATTCCGATACTGTCATTCACCTGGAAACGGATGGCGAAACGCTGGGACATACTCCGCTGGAGTTCAATATCATTCCACTGAGTGTAAAGGTGATTTCTGGTTTGAAGGTGAGTTAATTTTCGTCATGCCGGACTTGCCTGCCCTGCCTGCCCCGATGCAGATCGGGTATGCATATCAGGGATTCGGAATCTCTTGAGAAAGAACCAGATCCCGAACCAGGTCCGGGATGGCCTGGTGGACATTCCTGAAATGCCTGACCGGCAGGCAGACAAGTTCAGGATGATCCATCTCCTAGAATTCCGATAAGATTTTTACCTCGAACAGTTTTGGCCAGTACTTTCCCGTTACAAACAACCGCTGGCCTTCAGCATCCCATGCAATCCCGTTGAAAACATCAATCCTGCTATGCTGGTCGGAGGGTTTTAATATTCCCTTGAAATTCATTGTACCGGTTACCTTTCCCGATGACGGATCGATGACCACGATGTTGTCCTTGCCATAAATATTGGCAAATAGTTTTCCATTGATCCATTCCAGTTCATTCAGCCGGGTCACCGGGCCGGTGTGATTATAAACTTCAATTCTTTTAATCTCGGTAAAATAGACCGGATCCATGTAATAGATCATGTGTGAACCATCGCTCATGATCAGATTCACCCCATCGGTCGTCAGTCCCCATCCCTCCTTGTTATCATAGTAGACTTTCTGCAACCTTGTAAACGATTCCTTTTCATAGACAAAACCCATTTGTGATTTATAGGTCAGCTGGAAAATCCTGTCCTGGAATATTGCAATGCCTTCACCAAAGATATCGCTGGCCAGATTCAGCAGTTTAATTGGCTCGCCTGTTTTGAAGTCTACTTTCCTGAGTGAGGATTCGTTTTCATGTCCGGTCCCTTCGTACAGGTATCCGTCCTCAAATACCAATCCTTGTGTATAGGCCTTAATATCATGTGGATATGTGTTTACGACCTGGTACTTTATTTCGGCTGGTTGTTCATCGGAAAGCAGCACAACAGGTACATTGTGTACACCTGTGGACTGATTTTCATAATAAACAGTCACCCGGATCATATTGGTACCGGATTTTTGCCAGGCGGTCCAGTCAAAGATCCATGGGGCCTGGTTAACAGAACCTGTCCTGTTACCATCTACAAACATCGCTATTGAATCCACAGCCGGATCACTACCTTCCACATTGATCTCCACCTGTACTGTTTCTCCCATAACAAACCGCTGGTTATCAGAAGGTTTAATTAGCCTGCTCTTCCCTGGTTTTGGCGGATCCTGGGTGGTCTGGTTGTTACTGGCCGGGGAGCCGTTTTTTTCTTCCGACTTGCACTGAATCAATACTATTGACATTAGTAGTACAAGGCCGATGGGAATAAATATTTTTTTGTATTGCATAGTAATGTCAGATATGAGGGCTGTCACGTTTTTCTTCCCAGGAATCCAAAGACAGGTTTTTTCCTTTTAGGAAGATTTTTCAGTTCCGTTTTGGGATCTGTCAGTTCGGGATTTATCATCTGCCAGATTGCACTCCAACCAGGGAAACCACCCACGTTCCTGTCGTCGATATAGATGTCAGCCTGGACTTTCCTTGGTGTGTCTTCATCCAGCACTTCTTCGGGATAATTCTTATTAACGGCGTAAAATTCAATTCCTTTATTGCGGCAATATTCCACCGCTTCCTCCAATTCCTTGCCGTTACGATAGGTCCACAGGATCAATTGATGTTTTTGTTTTTGAAGTTCCTTCAGAGTCTCAAACGCAAAGAGCATCTCCTTCCCTATTTTGGGATATTCATGTTCCACAATGGTACCATCAAAATCAACGGCAATTCTCATGTATGTTTCATTTACCAACATACAAATTAAGTGAATAAATCATCAATGGAAAGATATCTTTCACCGGTATCATAATTAAATGCCAGGATCCGTGAGCCGGCAGGCAGTACCGGTATTTTGTCTGCCACAGCCGCCAGTGTTGCTCCGGAGGATATCCCAACAAAAAGGCCTTCCTTTTCCGCGGCTTTCCTGGCATATGCATAGGCTTCCTCTTTTGAAACGCGGATCACTCCATCGAGAGTTTCTTTGTTAAGGTTTTCCGGGATAAATCCTGCGCCTATGCCCTGAATGCCATGCGGACCGGGTTCGCCTCCTGAAATGACAGGTGATTCTGCCGGTTCAACTGCATATGTTTTCATTTTCGGGAAGGATTTCTTCAGTATTTCTGAAGTACCACTGATATGTCCGCCGGTTCCCACCCCGGTAATCAGATAATCAATGCCTTCAGGAAAGTCCCGGATAATCTCCTGCGCAGTTGTACGGCGATGAATATCCACGTTCGACGGATTATCGAACTGGGATGGCATCCACGAACCATCAATCTGGTTCAGTAATTCAAGGGCCCGGGCTATGGATCCCTTCATTCCTTTCTCCCTGGGGGTTAATTCAAACTCAGCGCCATAAGCAGCCATGATCCTGCGCCTTTCCACCGACAGGGATTCAGGCATAACCAGTATAACCCGGTATCCTTTTACTGCACCTACCATAGCCAATCCGATCCCGGTATTTCCCGAGGTGGGTTCAATGATCACAGAGCCTTCTTTTATTATACCCCTTTGTTCGGCATCTTCGATCATGGCCAGTGCAATCCTGTCTTTGATGCTTCCGCCAGGATTAAATTTCTCCAGTTTCACCCATACCTCATATCCTTCAGGATAAAGGGTATTTATTCTGACATGGGGAGTATTGCCGATGGTTTCTAATATATTATTTACCTTCATCCTTCTGTTTTCCTCTTTATTGTCAAGGTGCTATCACTAATATACCTAATTTTAGCAGAACTGTCATCCTGAATTCATTTCAGGATCTAATTATCAGTCAGTTACAGATCCTGAATCAAGTTCAGGATGACGAATTTGTGACTTTTGAGACAGTCACCACTAAATGATCCAGTTTATCTGATCCTTTATATCCTTACTGTCCTTCACATTGGTCTGGTGAGCCTGGTAGACCACTGAATAGGGAGGAACACTTTCGGTCAGCCACACATTACCACCTACAATTGTATCGTGCCCGATCACCGTATCGCCACCGAGGATGGTGCTTCGTGCATAGATGATCACATTGTCTTCGATGGTTGGATGCCTTTTTTTCCGGGCCAGTTTTTTCTCCACAAACAATGCACCCAGGGTTACTCCCTGATAGATCTTAACATTATTCCCGATGCTCGTTGTCTCACCGATGACCGTACCCGTCCCATGATCGATGAAAAATGACGATCCTATCCGGGCACCGGGGTGAATATCAACTCCGGTAAGGCTATGGGCATATTCCGCCATGATCCTTGGCAGCACAGGCACTTCCATCAGGTATAACTCATGGGCAAGCCGGTAGATTGCGATACTGAAAAATCCCGGATAACAAAGAATAACCTCTTCAACAGAGTCGGATGCCGGATCAAAACGGGCAAATGCATCCGCATCGTCGAGAAGCATTTTATATATACCGGGCAGTTTCTCCAGATACCTTTTACAGATTTGTTCAGCTGTATCTGCTAAACGCTTTTCGAGTGGCGAAAGTAGTTTCTCCAGTACTTTAATGAGATCCTGCATTTTTTGCTCTATCTCATCCTGCTCAAGTTCCCGTTTAAGGCGTATCGGGAAAAGGAAATTTACCATATCATCCACGAACTGCTTGGTTTCAACGGCAGCAGGCACTTCATTACAGTAACTCTGGTTAATATTATGCAGGTACTCCGGAAATTTATCTATTGAGATGTTCATATTGTAAAGATATTATTAATCCGTGAATCGTGAATCGTGAGTCGTGAATCGAAAATTTCAGGACTATTATACGATAAAATGCTGTGATTTTTAGTGGATCAGTTATTGGAGGGTTGAAACCAACGGTTATTTAGGGTATACCTAAGCGAGAAGACATTTGAGTATAATGCGATGGATTGATCACCAATATCTGTGAGGGCGTAATCAAGTAAGAAGTTTTTCAGTTTTATCCCTACACCAAGTGTGGGTTGAAAATCAAATGATTTGCTTTTATCAATCTCGGGGATGATCTGAACATTTCCCATGCCCAATCTCAGAAATATCACCTGGTTATAATCCAGTTCAACTCCAAGGTGCGGATCTATGCTGAAAACTGGTGTTCTCACCAGTGTGTGTCTTTTACCGTCAAAAGTGATATCGGCATCCATTGCCGCAAGGATGCCGAATTTATCAATCACCTCGAATTTCCGGGCTGCACCAATGATTATCCTGGGCATGGTTAGCTCGAGGGAATTTTCAGGCAATTCATTTCCCGTTAAGGCAAATACCTCTTCCAGTTCAGACGTATTGAAGCTCCAGGCATTGAATGTTGAAGTGATGTCCCTGCCGGTGGCTCCAAATTGCCATTTTCCCATGGTATACCGGGCACCCACATCAAATCCGAAACCATAGGCATTGGCAAAGTCACCTATCTTACGGTAGATCACCTTAACATTTCCCCCATATTGAAAGCCTTCGATGGTCGACTTCCTGGCATAGGAGAACAGAAATCCATAATCTGCTGCTGAGAACTTGCTGATTCTGTCATACCTGATGTTTCCATCACTATCGATCAACTCAAGGGTATTAGGAATATCGTCGACGCCAAAACGGATCACAGACAGTCCAGCCACGCTGTTTTCATCGATGCGAAGGGCAAATCCACCATAATCGAATTTTGCAATCCCGGCAAAATATTCAGCATGCATTAATCCCAGTTCTGCGTTGCTTGCCAGATTATTCAATCCGGATGGATTCCAGTAGCCTGCGGTTACATCGCCTACTGAAGCAGTAACACTGTTGGCCATGCCCAGCGCCCTTGCTCCAATCCCGATAGACAGGAATTCATTGCTGTATTTCGGTACCTGCGCCGACAATGAGCCGGCAACCAGAGCAAATGCAATCAAACTTCTAAGCCATTTATGAAACTTCGGGGAATGCATACCTGGCAACTCGTAACTAGTAACTCGTAACTTTCTTAATCGTAATTAACAGACAAATATCTATATTTATTGTTGAAAAGACCTGATTAATCCTATGAACAAGCCCGTCAAATGGTATCAACATATACCTAATATCTTAACGCTGATTAATTTATGCTCAGGATTTTTAAGTATTGTATTCCTGTTCTATAAAAACCTTGAGGCGGCTGCGCTGATGATCCTGGTGGGTGCCTTGTTTGATTTCCTGGACGGGTTGGCTGCCCGGTTATTGAATGCACGGTCGGACACTGGTAAAATCCTGGATTCACTGGCTGATATTGTCACTTTTGGAGTGGCCCCGGCGGTTATCGCTTTCAGGATTATTGAATTGTCTTTTGCCCAGGTCATACCTGATTTTGATATTTACAGCGCAACGGTTGGACAGAAGGTATTGCTTTTCTCCCCTGTAATAATTCTTGTGTCTGCTGCTCTCCGTCTGGCTGATTTTACTACCGGTGAATACAATAAAAAGTTTAAAGGGATGCCCACTCCGGCTTCCGGTTTACTCTTTGCCGGGATGTGTTTTTATCTTCTCGATCCGGAATGGCAAATGATGTCTGGATTTCTCCTGAACTCTTATGTGATCCTGGCCATACTATGTATCACAGGGTTTTTAATGATCAGCAGGGTATCATTTATTTCTCTGAAGATGAAAGATTTGAGCTTCGGCACCCACATCATGCAATATTTGTTACTTGCCGGATCAATTGTTTTATTAATTATTTTCGGGAAATTTGCAGTTTCGCTGATTATCCTGTTTTATGTGATCGTCTCAATCATCGATAATATTATACCTAAACATACAGAACAATGAAATTTACTGCCGAAATAAACATTATGCCCCTCAAAGCATTGCTCGATCCGCAGGGAAAGGCTGTTACCAACAGCATGCACAAGATCGGTTTCAATGAGGTATCCAATGTAAGGGTGGGTAAGCACATCACCCTGGAGATTGAGGCGAATTCAGAAGAGAATGCCATGGAGCGGGTCAATGAGGCATGCAACAAGATCCTCACCAACCCGATCATCGAGGGATACGACTATGAATTGAAAGAAGTAGTCAGTAGTCAGTAGGCAGTAGACTGTAGGGATTGAATGCCTTATGTGACCTGTAATTTGGCTATCTGGATAAAAATCTTACCCCGGAGGGTTCACCGGAACATTTTCTTTTAGATATTACCGATAAATCGGCGTATTTGTCATTAATGGTAAAAAGTTGATGAGTTTGATTTATCTGTGGCCATTACCATAATACTGTCTGTACAGCAAGAAATTTCATGTATTAACCGGATGGTGGCAGGTTGAAAATCAAATTAAATCTTACTTAAAATATTCCAATTACTAGTAGAAATTGTCTGCAAAACCAGTCATACTATTTGAATTAAGAGATTTTAACGGCATTGAAGTAGTTGCAGTTCTTTTTGAATCCAATGCCTCAATTACGTAAATTATAAGGAATTTAGCAGGGGCAAATTGGAGTAACAAAATGAATTGCTGGTACATACCTGCTGATAAATTCAAACTTTCCGTAGCATTTGACAATCTTCAACCTCAAGCCTTTATTGATTATTCAGCACTGAAAACAATCAGAGGAGATGCAAAAAACCAGTGTGAATCCGGAAAGAAAAGGTCCAACAAATTTAAAGAAACTACTCTACCAGATGGTTATCTTGAAATGCTTGAGCAAAAGAGGTACAGTGATAGTACGATCAGGGACAGAGACATATCTCCCAGTGTTCAGAACCAGCGGATCAATGCCATCAAGTTCTATTATGAAAAAGTACTTGGCCGTGAGAAGCAGTATTATAGGATAGAAAGGCCTCGAAAGGAATTAAAATTACCTGATGTTCTTAGTAAACAGGAGATTGCATCCATGGTAAACAATACCAAAAATCTGAAGCACAAATGTCTGCTCGTTATTATGTATTCCTGTGGGCTAAGGAGAAGCGAGGTTATTCATTTACGGTTGACGGATATTGATTCAAGTCGAATGTTGGTAAAGATCAGGGGGGCAAAGGGTAACAAAGACCGTTATGTCCAGCTGGCAGGAGGTACATTAATCATATTAAGGGAATACTATAAAGAATACAGGTCAGAGGGGTGGTCAGTACAGTGCAGAGAGCATTGTAAATGTAGTGAAGCAGTCAGGAAAGAGGGCGGGGATAACAAAGAATATTTATCCCCACATACTGCGGCACAGTTTCGCAACGCATCATTTAGAGCAGGGGACAGATTTAAGGTACATTCAGGAATGGCTAGGTCACAGCAGTTCAAAGACAACAGAGCGATACACACATGTGTCGCAAACTGATTTTACACGTTTCCGTAATCCGTTTGACGATATTTTTAATGATTAAGAAAAAACATACATATACATTCTGAATTAACATATATATATGTAATTCAAGCTAGCCGACATAATTGAAATATATGTAACTTTACATATACACATTCGGACTTTACAGTCTGTGCGAGCAAGCTCGCCAGCCTTCGCCCTCAGTGCGGAACTTCGTTTAGCGCCGCGTTATGCGTCATGTGTGAATTAAATATATAGGCAACACTTAATTAAAGACAAAATGTTATGAAAAACAAAACATCTTTAGAAAGCAAAACAACCAGAGTTTTAAGAATGACTGCTCGAATTTCAGGTCTTATACTTATACTACTCACATTGTCTTTTGCGATTATGTACATCTTTTTTCCTGAACAACACAATCCAAATGCAGAGCCAGAACCAAACCAAATTGCTCTTATTTTATTGGGGGTCCTTATAATCGTAGGGCTTGGTCTTGCCTGGAAGTGGGAATTAATTGGGGCAATGATCTCTCTAGTTGGGTTTATTGGAGTTGGTATTTTGAATCCTGATGCGATGACAAAGCCGATGATGTATCTTTTTCCAATAACAGCAATACTATTTCTAATTTGTTGGAGGTTAAGCAAATTACACCGCACAAAAGAAGAAAATATCGATCAAGGTGAATGAGGAGTCATGGTGTTTTACTAAATAAATAATGACAAATACCCAAAGTATTATAAAATTTGTAATAAACACGAACGCATAACGGGCAGCTGTATGAGGCGCAGCCGCATAAAGCTAACTTGGTAAAATAAATTTACTTAAAATTTTCATTTTTTTCCGGAGAAAAAATTTGCTTGGAGCGGCTGTGACATATACAGCATTTTGGCTGTAGGGCAAAATGGTTGTTATTTCCATTCATTGGGCCTTGATAGAACATAACCACTTGATTTTATTATTTTATCAGGTAGTTGACTATCCTTTAATTTTTTTCTTCCAATAATAAAGCTACCATTTGCAATATTTGCCAAACTGATATTATGTCGTTTAGGTGGGAAAGCAATTATAACTTTCTTATTAGTAAAGTTCCTTTTTATTTCAATTATTGGTGGTATAAGGTCACTATCTCCAGATATAAGTACTGCTGTATCAAATTTGTTTTGAAAGGCATCCATCAGCATTCTAACCGCAATATTTACATCAGTCATTTTTTCATTAGGGGAGGAGTAAGAGTGACCGCATCTGTAACATTGTATTATGTTTGGTTGATATCTGCCGTAGTATATATGTACATTTGAATGAGTTTCCAGTGCCTCAATATATGTGTTTTGTCTTTTTTCTTTATCCGGTGAATTTCGAACTCTTGAGGTGAAGTAATTAACATTAATAATTTGTTGATTAGATTTTGATAGGTTGATTGCTAATTGGTTAACATCCAGCCATTTTAGGTTTGTCCATCCACTGGCTACTATTCCAAAATAAAGGTTAAAACCATCAATATAAAATATTGTTCTTTCCATTAACTTGACTGGAATGATATTTGTTGTTATATTTGCGTAACATAAACAGCACTAAAGATAGCATCTTTAGTTCGACGCATCAGAAATGATGCGTTTCTTTTTTGTACCCCCTTTATAACTCATCGTATCTTAATTTGCCTTACAGCCAAAGGCTATACCCAATAAGGGTTTATGTAGTAAATTGAAAGTAAATACAAGTAATAAAAATTAGAAATAAAATGAAACAGATGTGCTATGGAATCCCTTACTGGACATAGCCAATGATGCCTTTGTAAGGGTGGTGGATGCATTTGTGGATGCCATTGATCTGAAAAGCTTCGGGTTTTCCCACGTGGAATGTCAGGAAGAGGGCCGTCCCCCTTATCATCCCTCGATTTTATTGAAGTTGTATTTGTATGGTTATCGTTATGGCATACGAACAAGCAGAAAACTTGAACGAGAAGGTCAAACCAATATGGAAGCCATGTGGCTGTTGGAAGGACTACGTCCGAAGTATAAAACCATTGCCAATTTCCGTAAAGATCATTCTAAAGCCTTTCGGGAAGTTTTTCGAAGGTTTGTATGCCTATTGAAAGAATGGAACCTGATTGATGGTGAAACTGTAGCCATTGATTCATTCAAAATCCGGGGGAGTAATTCCCTGAAAAACAATTTCAATGAAAAGAAACTCAAACAGCATCTTGCATATATTGATGCACAGATAAGTGAGTATGAGGCCATACTTGATGCTGCTGATAAGCTGGGAGACAAAAAAGAGATCCAGGAAAAAATAGAGGAACGCAAAGAAAAACATGACAAATATACCCGCATTAGCAAAGAGCTTGAAGAAAGTGGTGAAGAGCAAATTTCAATAACAGATCCGGATTCGCGGGCAGTAATATTACATCGTAATGTTGTAAATGTGGGATACAATGTCCAGGCTTCATCCGATTCAAAACATAAGTTCCTGACCGAATTCGATACGGGAAGTGTAAATGACACACGCGCATTAGCTGATATTGCCATAACAACGAAAGAACTTCTGGAAGTGGACAAAATGAATGTTTTGGCCGATAAAGGGTATCATACCGGGTCAGAATTAAGCAGGTGTCGAGACAATGGAATAACCCCCTATGTTTCTCCCAAAGCACCTGCAACGAAAGACATCGGTCTTTATCCCATCACCTCCTTCGCTTATGATCCTGAAAAAGATGTGTATATCTGTCCTCAAGGACAACAAATGACCACCAATAATACATGGCACAATCACAGTGATAAAAGAAAGGGCAAATCCGGAGCATACCGGTTCAAAAGATATAACACCCCGGCATGTAAAACATGTGAAAGCCGGAATTTGTGCACACAAAGCAAAACCAATGGAAGGTATATTGACCGGAGTGAATATGCAGAGGCTGTTGAAGAAAATGCGAAACGGGTACATCAAAATCCTGACTATTACAGGCAACGACAGCAGATCACCGAACACATGTTCGGAACACTCAAACGACAACGAGGGTTTACATTCACCCTTGTCAGGGGAAAGCAGAATGTTTTAGGAGAAGTTGGACTGATGTTTATCGGATACAACTTAAGTCGGTGTATTTCGGTGCTAGGAGCCGGAAAACTCATCCAGGCACTCAAGAAGTGCTGTTTGTACTTTGTTTCCATGCTAAAACGGCTCATTTTAAGCCTTTTTAAACACTTTTCGAAAATATACAAATTTCCATTTATCCTGGTATTGGATAATTTTTATGCAGTGAGAACACTCCTGTTTCGTCAAGGTGCATTATCTTTAAGTATAAAATGAGTTTTTACACAGACTCCCGTTGTGTGGCATTGAATAAAACAAAAGCAATGTTATCAATATGTATTCCAATTTATAATTTTAATGTAACTACATTAATTAATAAATTATCTCAGCAAATTAAAAAAATAAACGTTCTGTGTGAAATAATTCTTATAGATGATTGTTCTAAAGAAGAGTTTAAAAAAAATAACGAAAATGTATGTAAGAAAGAAATTTATATCCAATTAGGTAAAAACATTGGTCGAGCAAAAATTAGAAATCTTTTTCTTAAATATGCAAAATATGATTACCTGCTCTTTCTTGATTGTGATACTTTTATTATCTCAGATGATTTTGTAGCAAAATATATATCGACTATATGTAGAAATGAGTATGATATTATTTGTGGAGGAGTGATTTATGACAATTATCGCCCCGAAAGAAGCAAGATGTTGAGATGGAAGTATGGAATCAAAAAAGAAAGTAAACCATTTAATATTCGTGCGTCATCGCCAAATAAATCATTTATGACTAGTAATTTTTTAATCAATCGAATAATATTTGAGCAAACAAAGTTTGATGAAAGAATTACTGAATATGGACATGAAGATACATTGTTTGGATTTATGATAAAGAAAAAAGGGATCAATGTTAAGCATATAAATAATCCGGTACTTCATGGAGATATTGATTTTAATACCGAGTATTTGAAAAAAACAGAAAATGGAATAATAAATTTGATTCATATCTTAAGTTATGTGGGTTATGATCATCAATTTATTCAAGATGTTACAATTTTGAATTATTATAAGAATTTAAGCTCTAAGAAACTTACAGGCATTATAAATATTCTTTTTATTTGTTTTAAGCCCTTATTGAAGTTTATGTTTATTAAAGGCTATGTTAATCTGATGCTGTTTAATTTTTATAAATTAGGAATTTTAATACAAAATTATAAACGCCACACAACAATTAGGCGGGAATAATGCGGACGCGATATAATTCTCCCTTCTGGGCTCCTGTCTTTCCTGTCCAACATGCGGAACTCCGTTTAGCGCTCCGTTAGCCGCAATGGCCTTCATAGCTTATTAAATTTAGCACCAATTGAAATCTACTTATTTTTATGTAAGTTTGTTATTAAACAAATTATTTGGTCATGTTAACAAAGGATAAGGTTAGAAAAACTATTGAGAGATTACCAGATAACTTTACAGTTGATGAAGTTATCGAAGAGCTTATAGTATTAGACAAAATTGAACAAGGCCTTAAAGACGTTGATGAAGGGAAAGTCTATACAACCGAACAAGTTAAGCAAGAATTAAATAAATGGTTAAAGTAATCTGGACTCAGCGATCCCTAAACGATTTGAAAGATATCATTTAAGTATATTTCCAATGACTCGCCCAAATATGCCTCAATTACTGCAGAGAGATTAATTAAAGCTGTTGAGTTTCTGGTAGACAATCCAAGAATGGGAAGAATGGTTCCAGAAGTTGGAGACGGAGATTCTTTTAGAGAGATTATTTATAGAAACTACAGGATTATTTATCAGATCGCGAGCAACCAAATAATTAACATCCTGACAATTCATCACTGTGCCAAAAACCTTTCATCTAATTCCTTGCTTCAAAAAAGGCAGAAGAAATAAGACCAAAGCGGTTAACAGCACCTCAAAAGTAATGCGGGGTGATGGAGAAAAATTAAACTATATGAATATTAATAAGCAATATAACAATATTGAAAGTGATGTGCATCTATGCCCGCACTACTTTTAGCTGCGAACCGTTGTTGCTGCAATAGTTGTATTAATTATCTCAACCAGATCATGCGGTTTAAATTTACCCTCGTAGCCTAATGTTTAAAAAACTAACTGGAATTTTCTACCCTTGACGATTCTTTCTTTTCAAACCATTTCAATGCGAGTCTGATGATGAAATAGCTGGCTGCAATAAATACCGGCCAGCTTAGGAACCATAAAATTGAGTATGTATACATAATTTTTAGTTTTCTTTCTACTGTCTCCTGCCTACTGTCTACTTCTTAATATACATGAGATTCTTCTTTTAGTTCTTCCGTTGAAATCTTCTTCTTGTTGAGCGCGGTCCAGGCGAAGTAGATATAGGTCAGGACGCCCGGCACGAACAAGGAGACCCAGCTCATGGCCGTTAAAGTGTACTCACTTGAGGAGCTGTTTTCGATATGCAATGAGCTCTGCAGGTCGAAAATCGACGGATAGTAGCAGGTCTTGTTCAATCCGGCAATCAAAAACAGGGAGAAAACCACGAGCACGGTTCCGGCACCAATGAAGTAAAATCCTTTTGTTTTGCTGGTAAACAAACCCTGGTACAGCGCAAACACAACTGCGACTACCCCGACAAGCAAGAAGATCAGGACAAGCGGCATGGCTAAAAGGTTGTGCAGATATTTAAACTTCTCCATAACAACCTCATAGGTCACCGGGTCATACGCGAATCCTTCCTTTGTCACCAGCCTGATCACAAAGGCCAGGAAGAAGACAAGGAACGGAATGGCATTATAAAGCAAATGCTTCTTACTGAGCTGGTAAACCTCTTCGTCATCCACATTTTTCATGAAATAGAACAATCCCAGGATACGGGCCAGTAAGAAAACGGTCAGGCCAAGGGCAATATTATGCCAGTTCAAAAGGGCCTCCAGCCCATGTGACTTTGTTTCCCAGCCTGAGAAATTCATTTCATTGACAGAAAACATGGACCCATTGAAAAAAGTCCCCACAACCGTTCCGATCAGGATAGTACCCAGGGTTCCGTTGATGAACAGGAATACTTCATATGTTTTTTGTCCCAAAAAATTATTTGGTTTTGTCCTGAACTCATATGAGATGGCCTGAATGATGAAACAGAACAGGATGGCCATCCAGACCCAGTACGCTCCCCCGAAGCTGGTTGAATAGAACAGGGGAAAGGAGGCGAAGAAGGCCCCGCCAAAGGTAACCAGCGTGGTAAAAGTAAACTCCCATTTTCTTCCCAGCACATTGACCAGCAATGTTTTTTTATCTTCTGTTTTTCCTATGGTGGATAATAGTGTCTGACCGCCCTGAACAAACATCAGGAATACGAGCAGACTTGCCAGCAGGGATATAATCACCCACCAGTATTGTTGCAATGCAAGGTGTGAAAGGTTTCCAAACATTTTAATTTCCTCCTTCTTTTGGTCCAATTTTTATTTGACGGGTCATAATGCTCACTTCTGCAATCGCGAGTGCAGTGAAGATTACCAGGAACATCCAGAAGGTAATCTGGACAGTACTGGCATCAAGCTTTGAAACAGCAGAGTAGGTGGGCATCAAATCCTGGATCACCCAGGGCTGCCGTCCAATCTCTGCTACGATCCAGCCGGACATTGAAGCCAGGTATGCCAGCGGAATGCTGAATAAGGCTATCCTCAGCAAGCTCCTTCGCCGGGTGAGCTTACCCCTGAAAAGCATGACCAGGATAATAATAAAAAAGATCAGGAAGTAAAATCCAAGTCCAACCATAAGGTGGAAACTATAAAAGGTGAGAGGTATGTTAGGAATCAACTGGGCAGTATTTTCGACAAATCCATACCCGAAATACCTGAAATATTGTTCCTGGAAATCATCTGATTTGAACCGGGCCAGCAGTGATTCGTACCTGGGAATATCATTTGCTTCATCGGCCTCCTTAAATTCGGTCAGAACCTCCCGGGCATATTGCCCCCTTTCCATTTTTTCGGCTGCAGACATGATCCCCCTTTCTTCATTGCCATCGATCAGGTCAACCACTCCCGGGACAAATGCATCAAATCTTCCGAACGCCATATAGGACAGGAAATTGGGTATCTCAATGCGGAAGGCAAAATCTTTTAAGTTCGTATTATCAGGATCTTCATCAGACTGCGACAGGATACCGATCGCTACCAGCCCGACCCCTTCTGATCCATGATATAAGCCCTCCAGTGCGGCTAATTTCATGGGCTGGACATGGGCTATCTGTTTGGTTGAACCATCTCCGGTGTAAATCACATAAAATGATGCCAGCAATCCAAAAATGGCTGCCACTACGATGCTTCTTTTAGCCATCAGGATGTGCCGGCCCCTGAGTATAAACCAGGCGCTTATTCCCACAACAAAAACCGAGGCAAGCACATAACTGCTCGAGATGGTATGCAGGAATTTATTTACTGCAACCGGGGAGAACAGCACCTCCCAGAAATTAACCATTTCGTTCCGTGCAGTTTCGGGATTAAACTGCATCCCTACCGGATATTGCATCCAGGCATTGGCCACCAGTATCCAAAGCGCAGATAAACTGGCACCAAAAGCCACCAGCCATGAAGAAGCAAGGTGAAATTTTTTACTTACCTTATTCCATCCGAAGAACATGATTGCGATAAAAGTGGATTCCAGGAAGAAGGCAAGGATACCTTCAATCGCAAGCGGTGCTCCAAAGATATCACCTACAAACCAGGAATAATTTGACCAGTTGGTTCCAAATTCGAACTCCAGGATTATCCCTGTAGCTACACCAATGGCAAAATTTATCCCGAAAAGGGTCATCCAGAATTTTGTAATTTTCTTCCATTGCTCATCACCGGTTTTGACATAGATGGTCTCCATGATGGCAATGATAAATGTAATGCCCAGTGTTAAAGGCACAAAAATCCAATGGTAAAGGGCCGTTAAGGCAAATTGCCCGCGCGACCAGTCTACCAGGGAATGATCAATTGATTCTAACATATTCAAGATTTATTTTATAAGTTGCTCAAGCACATAGTTGGCTTTTTCCTCTTCGGTATCAAACCTTGTTTTCAGGAAATCGGGAAAGAAAAGAAGTCTCAACACAATAAAAAACACAAACAACTTGATCCCAATGATCAGCCAGAGTCTCTTGCCAACCGTCATATTCCTGAAACCCTCATAATAGAAATAAAATATTCTTAAAAAAAAATTTCTTTTCACATCGTAAAATTTCTTTATGACGATCAAAATTAAATATAAATATTTAAGGATTAATATATATACCATGGTAAACAGAAAATTGCTAACCCCGGAATCAGCAGAAAGATGCAATCATATAGTTCTGTAAATCTGATAAATATGAATTATTTATACTGAATTTAAAGTATTGAAGCTCCTCGCCGCAAGCGGCGAGGAGCTTCAATTAAAATTTCGATCATCAAGTATTTAAATAAATAACCCTGCCACATTAGATTGACCATCCGGATGCTACCAACTTTGGTGGTAACAATTTCTTCGTTTTTAATATTTTTATTTCTAAATTTTTTTTAAATTTATTTAACCAACAGCCGACTATTTTAATGCCCGAACCTTCCGCAAAGAAGATAATTGAAGGTATTGCTGCCAGCAAGACCAGCATCATCCGGTATGTATACAAAGCATATTTCCGGGATATAAAGAAGCTTATTCTTATGAACAAGGGTTCACAAGAAGATGCCCAGGATACTTTCCAGGAAGCCTTGTATTTTATTTACCAGAAAATCACACAACATGATTTGGAACTAACAGGTAGTTTTGGTGGCTATCTCTATTCGGTCTGCAAATTGCTCTGGTTGAAAGAACTGAGAGAAAGGGCCTACAAAGAAAACCAACATTGGTATACGGGGGATATACCGGCCCCTTCCCCGGTAAATAAGAAACTTGAAACAGTTAAACTAAAGATATTTGACAGGCATTTCAATGAGTTAAGTGAGGACTGTCAGAAGATCCTGAATATGCACTTCAGGGAAGTTTCACTGGAAAAAATAGCAGAAGTAATGGGCTATTCCAGTCTCCATCAGGCGAAGGAGAAAAAATATAAGTGCAAGAAATCCCTCATGAATAAAATTTTTAATAATCCGGATTACAAGAAAGTTAGTGATGAAATATACATGGTTGGTTGAAAAATATCTTGAAGGAGAACTTCATGGTGATGAGCTCAG
>JADHVS010000007.1 GCA_016783865.1 Bacteroidales bacterium | reverse complement strand
GCAATATGTTTCGCTGATGAAAAATGATGATAAGGCCAATAAAATCCCCAACAGGATTAATGAATTTCTGGAATCTGGAATGTATGGCCCAACACTTCAGAAGAACCTGTTTGAATGCTGGTTGCACGATTACCCGCAAAATCCATGGGAAACTTCTGAGTATTACGATTATCAGCATATACCATATATGTATATAGGCGACAGGGCATATGGACCTTGCTGGTATAATCCTCTCTCTGTCCTTTATGGTCCGGAATACTATGATGTGAATGACCCAACCAGTTTCGGATTGGCAGGTTGTGCCGCAAAGATACTCGGTAGTGAACCTAAAAGAGAAAATGTTGATGCCCTTGAGGAAATACTTACAATGGATCTCTTCCAGGATCTTGATCTGCCATTTAAGTGCATTAATCCCCAGGCAGTGAAATGGATCCGTAAAAATCTTACTCCCGATCCCAACCTTGTTCTGATAGATAAGCCATGCAGGTTCATCTATGATATAGTATTTAAAGATGCCTGCCGACAGAAGGCACTGGGTTATGCCTTCCTGGTTAATTATTATGATCCCGCTACCGAAGCTTCAGAATATGAATATGAAATGAACAATAAAGAATATTTTTATGGACCTTCATATTTGTATGATAAATATTATAACAATGCTGAAAATTCAGGAAAATCAGATCAAGCTTACAGTATTGTTAATGATGCCGGATTCTGGTTAAGAAGGAAAATTGATGGTTCGTATGACGAGATATGGATGTTGCTTTCCCAGGCAATGAATCAGTATGACGGAGAATGGCTTGAATATATGTGGGGAGGATGGGAATACTTTAACAATGGATATTATGAAGAAGAGAACTATGAAGAACCTTACCCAACTGAAGGTAATTAATAAACTAA
This sequence comes from Bacteroidales bacterium, assembly GCA_016783865.1. The sequence continues at coordinate 47,652 of JADHVS010000007.1, read as the reverse complement.
AGAACAATATCTTATAAATTACTACTTAACTTTTAAATTCAATGCAAAGATACTTCATTATTTTATTATTAGCCATTGCCCTGTTCACCTGTAAAAGAGATCCTGTGATAGAAACCGGCGACCTGTTTATTGAAGTTAAATATGATGGTGCAGGTGAAGACCATACGGAGGTCTGGCTCTATGAATCGTGGTATAAATTTGACAGATACGAGTACCTTGAAAAACAATTCTCAAACGATTACGGAGAGGTTTTATTTATCGACCTTGAGCCAGGATGGTATGTGGTTGAAGCCAGGAAGGAAAAATCATCCCTGTTTATTATTTCGGCTGCAGACTCAGTACAGGTGGTTGCCAACAGACAAATCAACAAAATATTAATACTGGAACCGGAAAGCCGCTAAGCTTTCCAAGGCCGCGAACGATTCAGGTCTTTATTGAGAATACCGATCACAAGGTTTACGTCCTCCACTATCTGGAAGTCAAACATGCCAACACAGATAAAATCGGCTCCGTTTTCAAAGGCATACCTGAATCCGTCTTCCGGCTCAATGGCACCGCCTGCCAGCACTTTAAATCCAAATAGCGGGACATCTATCTGGTTGAACACTTCAACCGTTTGCTCAGGGAATACATCGAATATGTTATCATGAAACTTATTATGGTCCAGGGAGCGTTCCCTATCCACGCTGAATTCTTCCCTGAATTCCCTTGGATGGGCCGACCAGTATTTATCATGGTGCATTGTTTTAAAATAGTAATCCGGTTTTATCCCTGCCGCTTCACAGGCAATCGGGACCTGGATAGAATGGGCTCCCATACCGGCCAGGTATCCCTGGTCCCTCATGAATTCCAGCGATTCCTGAATGAGGTCCATCTGTCCGTCCTGGACCAAATTATCTCCCACGGCACCCTGGATATACATCGATGTGGCACCCATATCCATGGCTTCTTTAATAAATTTCATTTTATCCCCACCTTCCATATCCAGGTGAACCTGACAAATAGACAACATCTCGCTTCCTGTCATCGCTTTATATTTATTCAGGATAGGGTAAAATTGATTCACCATATTGGTCAGGTTGATTCCTGCCTGTTCTGCTATTGATAAGGTCTCAATTATCTTTTTCTCATTATTATACTGTCTGAACAACTGCCCCACATAATGCAGGTCGCGGGAATGGGACCAGCCACCGATAAGGTTGCACCCGAGGATCAACCGGCTGATTTCAAGGTTTCCTAATTTACCCTTTGGCAATTCACCATTCAGATCAGAAATGTCAAATTTATTTAATGCTATTGTAGCACCAGACAGTGCATCCGGATCCAATGAACTGCTCCTGGAAATACTGCCTAAAATCAAACCGCCCAGGAAAGGCAAGGTAGCCAGGCCCTTCAGCATCTCTCTTCTGTTATTCGTTTCCCCATCGTGGCTTTCATCATCAACGTTATCTGGTTCCGACTTCTTTCTGAAAAAACCAATAAATTTTTCAATACTAAATTCTCTAACAGGAAATAAATAAACAACCCCCAGCACCAGGATTTCTATCAGGTTCCTGCTAATTATCCAATAATGGCCTTCAGGGCTCAATCCAAAGTATGGACTACCAAAGGGCGGATAGGCAAAATAGTAAAGTAACAGCAGAAGAATTCCGGAAATAGCAGATATCCTGATGAACAAGCCAATAAACAGTCCGGTTCCAAGCAGGATCATTCCCCATACATTCAAGAAATCAATAACCTGAACCATGCCCGGATCAGATCCTAACCAATGAAAAAAACCGGACAGGAATCCGAATGAACCTCTCAGGTAGGCCTCCGATGACCATTCAGGTTGTAACAATTTAATGATCCCCTCGTAGAGAAAATGCCAGCCTGCAGCAACACGCAGGAACAACAGTATATACGTTTTTACCTTCATCTTGATATGTTTATTTATCTCTTGTTCAATCGCTAAAATTAGCAGTAATAATTCAATTAACTATTTTGATATAAAATAGAGTCATTCCGAATTTATTTCGGAATCTGTTATTCACATACTTATAGATCCTGAAACTAGTTCAGGATGACTTTATTCTTTCTTTTCGGGCAACAAAACAACCTTAACATAATTATTCATGTTCAGGTATTTGGTGGCGGTTTTTTGGATATTGCCGGAAGTCATGGTCTTAACTTTTTCCGGGTATTTCAGGATTGATTCAGGGTCCTGTCCTGTGAAATAATAGTTTTGAAGCTGGCTTAACCAATATCCATTTTCTTTCAGCTGTATTTCATAGCTCCTCAATTGGGTTTCAGTGACTTTCGTGATATATATTTCATCAGGCCCATCTGTTTTCAGGCTATCCAGGACAAGGAAAACTGAATTGGTAAGTTCGTCGATCCTTCCCGGATTGCAGTCGAAAGAAATATTCAGCCGGAATTCTTCCCTGGGATATAAACTTACACTGGAACTGACACTAACACCGTAAGTACCGCTCAGATCTTCCCTGATCACTTCCCGCAATTTGATATCAAGTACACTGGCCATGGATTTTATGAGATAATTGTTTTCCGGTGTCCATTCGACCGGACCGGAAAATGTAATTCTGATCTTCCCCTTTTCTTCGATCCCCTTATACACAGCCTTTTCAATAACTCCTTCAGGCAATTTAACTCCAATGTCCTTCCAGGTCTCCTCCCGGTTTACAGCAGGCAGCCCGCCCAGGTACGCAGTAATAAATGGTTTTATTGATTCAAGGTCGAAATTCCCGACAAAAACGAAAGTAAAATCGCTGGCATCGCTGAACCTGTCAATATAGAAAGACCAGACTTTTTCATAATCAATGGCATCCAGGACTTCATCCGACCAAGGCTGCTTGCGGGGATGATACTGTGACATAGTAACCATTATGGTATCGTAGAATGCCGATTCAGGATCGGCCGACCGGTTTTGAATAAATCCTTTCATCCGGGTCAGGTATGACTGATAAGCAGTAATATCTTTCCGCGGTGCCGTTATGTATAAATATATCAATTGGAACATGGTCTCCATATCGGCCGGGGCACAATTACCCACCAGGCCTTCTGTTAATTCATCTATATAAGGAAACACGGTAACTATCTCCTCAGATATCTTTTTATTCAGGTCGTTCAAATCAAACTCACTGATACCGGACAAATAAATGATATCCTGGGTTCCTTTCACTGCCCGCGAATCCTCTGTGTCGAGTAAAGATGATCCGCCCGGGCTGAATGCATAGAATTGTATTTCATCGTTTTTAAAATCGGTAGACTTTAGTACCACCTTTATGCCATTAGATAGGGTCCATTCAGTAACATCAATGGGATCAAATCTTTTTTCATTACTTATGGTTGCAGGTTCCGGCATATCACTAACCAGGGGCTGGTCAGATACCAGGTCCTCGTAAGGTTCAACCTCCAATTCATCCATCTGATCGAGCAGGGCAAGCAATTCATTTTCACCAGGAATGGACACGCCATCCTTTTCAGGTGCCCCTACCAGAACCACCCGGTCCTCATCTTTCATCCATTTGCCTATCAGATCGTTTACCTCATCCAATGTAATTCCTGGCAATAGTTTCCCGGCAACATCAAACTCAAATGCTATTCCCGGCATGGGTTCACCTTCCAGGAAATTGTCCCTGCACTCCCTGGCAAAAATGCTGGACTGCGACTTATCTCTCTCATTATAAGATTGTTCCAGGTCTCTTAATAATTGTGTTTTGGTACGATCAAGTTCTGTCTGGGTGAATCCAAACCGCTTCACCCGTTCTGCCTCGATGAGTAGTGCCTCAAGTCCGGGAATAATGGCATCTTCCTTCACGGCTGCACCCAGCATATAAATCTCCATAGAGCGAACCATTCTTGATTGTATCGTCATACCAAACAGGAAAGGAGGTTCCGGCTGGTTTAGCAATTCATACAACCGGTTATTTATCATCCTGATATTCAATCGTTCAATAAGCAGGTTCCTGTAATCATCAATTGTTACGTGTTCAACCGGATCCATTTTATAATACACAGATATACTGGTATTTGTGGCTTCGGGATCCGTAGCAATGGCAAACAAAGTTTCTTTGTGACCAGGTACTTTAACTACTTCCCTGTCCCTGGCGTTTTCTTTCGCAGGTATCTGTTCAAAGTGTTTGGCTACCAGGTCCCTCATTTCATTTTTATCAAAATCACCAACGGCTATAAGTGCCATCAGGTCGGGCCGGTACCAATCCGAGTAAAAACGCCGAATGGATTCATGATCAAATGTTTCCAGGATTTCCTTTTTTCCAATGGGAAGCCTGTCGGCATATTTTGATCCCTGGAAGATCACCGGTAATTGTTTATCTCTCATCCTTCCGTCGGCACCACGACCAGTTCTCCATTCTTCAATGATCACTCCCCTCTCCTTATCAATTTCCTCATCCTCAAAGCTTATGAACCTGGCCCAGTCTTCAAGGATTTCAAATGCGGTGTAAACTAATTCCATACTATCTGTCGGGACCTGCAGCATATATACGGTTTCATCAAAGCCGGTATAAGCATTGATTTCCGGTCCAAACTGCATACCTATTGATTCAAGGTAATCGATTATCTCATGCCTGGCAAAATGTTCCGTGCCGTTAAAGGCCATGTGTTCCGTGAAATGGGCCAGTCCCTGCTGATCCTCATCCTCGAGAATGCTGCCGGCATTCACCACCAGCCAGAACTGTGCCCTGTTCTCTGGTTTATGGTTCTCCATTATATAGTAGGTCAGGCCATTATCGAACCGGCCTGTCAGTACATCAGGATGGAATGGAATGGGTTCAGACAGGTCTTGCGGATGAACTGTCTGAGGATAAAATACAGACAGGCAAATGACAATAAATAACGCACTGATTAATCTGTTTTTCATGAGCAAATATATTTATTAACTTAATAGTTTCATCTAACCTGCCGGCATGCTAACCATGATGATATTTTTATCTATTTTTGTGATTTAATTGAAGCTATCATCATGCATGTTTCATTTAATTGCTTTTCCCGGATGAATATTCAAAGTTAAAAAACTTGGACTACAACCGAAATGGCTTATATTTATTTAATTCTTTTTATAAATTTAATGCCTCTTTATCGGTCTCTCGTCAAAAATAAATTGTCATTTATCTATTTATAACTAACTTAAACATCGTTATATATACATATGTCAATCGAATATTGATTATTCATCAAATATAAGACAAAAAGATTTTATTATATCTTTTAAAATTATTACCTTTGTTTTCCCTTTTCTCTAAATTCTTAATGCATGAATTATACGTTCTTAACATTAGTAAACTAACTTTTAATTAATTCTCATAATAAACTAAATTTTTACAACCATGAAAAAACTATTGTACTCTTTTTGTTCTTTCAATTTTTGTTTTGCCTGGATTATTTGCTGATGTTCTTACTGTAAGCAATAATCCGGATACCCCTGCACAGTATACCTCTTTGCAAGAGGCTGTTAATGATGCCGGGAATATGGATACGATCCTTGTCTCTGCCTCTCCATTTGGCTATGGAACAATAACCATAGAAAAAAATCCAGTTGTTATCATAGGTTCAGGATATAATAATCCATATGGTGATTATAACAGTAAAATGGACTATATCTACCTTAAACGGAAAACCATTTCAAACAGTGCAAGTGGAACAGTAATTTCCGGATTTGATTTCTATCAATTAACTATTTATGGTGAATATGGCTCCGGGAATGATTCAACCACTCAGAAAATGACTGATATAGTCGTTGAGCGGTGCCGGTTTGATATCTTTAGTTTCCAGGGCAGTAATACGGTATACAGGAATATCTCCATTAGAAATAATGTTGTTGACTATTATGTATATTTTTACCCATGGGGAAATTCGTTTTTACGTGGAGTAACTGTTCACAATAACTTATTCAATGGAAGTTATATTTCTTCATATTATGATGCCGCCACACCTACAAATTCAAACGACCTCAGCAAGGTATACATTCGCAATAATGTGTTCGTAAATCGCAGTACATCATACTCCTTCGAAGGCATTTACAGGGCAGTAATAGAAAACAACATTTTCTACGAATCTGAACCAATTAATTGTTATCAAAGTACATTCAATAACAACTGTACCTGGTTCGTATCACAAGCCACCCTGCCTTACGGGGATAACGGGGGAGATGGACCTTCAAACATAAATCAGGATCCTGATTTCGTTGAATATGATGGAGGTGTATTTGAATATACAGATGATTTCAGCCTCTCTGGCGGATCTCCCTGTATTGATGCTTCCACAACATTTACAGGCGGACTCGAAGGTCAGGGCCATGATATTGGCTTATACGGATTGCCTTTACCATTTGATATTGGAGAAAATCCGGCCATACCTCAGGTTACTGAAATAACATTTCCTGACAACATAAGTTCTGTAAAAGTCGGCGGGACATTAAATGTTTCATTCAAGGCAAAGAAACAGGACTAAATATTCTTGCAGGTTATTTCTTACTAACCTAAAATGATAAAACCATGAAGAATATTATAGTCTTGCTATTTACCATGTTGTTCCTGGCTGCAGGAACTGTCTTCGGGCAGCAGGTTCAATATGCCGAATATTTCTGGGATACCGACAATGGAGTCGGGACCGGAACGCCCCTTACGATCACACCGGGTGACGAAATAATTGAAACAGGTGTGGCGATCTCTCTATCCGGACTTTCAGCAGGATATCATATACTGAATATCCGTGTCAGGGATGCAAATGGTACCTGGAGTATTGCCCATACTCAGCGAATCTTTATATATGACAATACGCCGCTGGACCTTACGTATGATAATCCGGAAATTGTTTATGCTGAATACGTTCTTGACAACATGTATGAACCCGGCAGTGGCACACCCATTTCAATAACTCAGGGTGATAACCTTGATGAAAGTTTCACTGTTCCGGCAACAGATCTTGCACCGGGATACCATTGGTTGAATGTACGGGTAAAGGATGCTGATGGAAAATGGAGCCAGCTGTTTTCAAAACGTTTTTTTGTCATTGATACAACAACAGTTGACCTGAGAACCAAATCCTCCAGTATCGTTGCAGCTGAATATTTTTTCGACAAAGACAGCGTTTCGCAAGGTAAGGGCATTCCTCTTCCGGTTATCTCCGGAGATGAAGTCAGCTGGGTTGGAAACATCAGTGTGGAAGGCCTTGGACAAGGAAACCATTTCTTATTTGTACGGGTTAAGGATTCCCGGGGGAAATGGAGTATAGCGGTTGCCGAGCCATTTAATGTTGTCAACCTGAAAACAGAAACCAATTCTCCAATTTGCCCTGGCACATCCGAAGGAAAAGCAAAAGTAACCCTGGAAGGAGGTGTGCCTCCCTTCACTTACCTGTGGGATGATCCTTTCCAGCAAAAAGCTGATTCTGCTACAGGACTGGCACCCGGCACATACACTGTGACCGTGACCGATGCTGAAGGGGCCATTGTAAAAGAGACAATAGAAATAACTGAATATGACCTGATATCTATCAGCATAACAACAGATGATACTGATTGTAATGAGGCAGAAGGTAGTGCAACTGCCCAGGTGGATTCAGGAGGGATAGCACCATTCAAATATTCCTGGACCACCGGATCTGAAGAAAAATCCACAACCAATTTACGTTCAGGTATTTATTATGTTACTGTAACAGATCTTTTAGGATGTTCCAATACGGCTGTTGCGACCATTAACGACGTAAACGGACCTCAGATTTCTGTTAATGGAATTCAGCACCTCGATTGTGCCGGTGATGCAGATGGTTATATAGATGTTGGAATTACCGGAGGATCAGGAGGTTATGCCATCGAATGGTCAAATGGGGAAACTACGGAGGATATCATTAATCTGACGGCCGGTCCATATGAGATCACCGTGTTTGATGATCAGCTTTGCCGCTCATCGAAAAGCATTGTGGTCAAGCAGCCGGATCCGTTAACGTTTAAGCTATCAGTCAATCCTTCAGATTGCAACCAGGCAACCGGAAGTGCTACCGTGAGTGTATTCGGTGGAACGGCTCCTTACGGTTACCTATGGCAGGGTGGCGGATTTTTACCTACCAGGGAAAATCTGGCAGCCGGTGTATACACGGTCAATGTAATTGATGATAATGGCTGTACTGCCGATGTAAGGGTAGCAGTAAGCGATAAGAATGCTCCTGTAGTCAATGTAACTGAAATCGTCGAAAGCACATGTGGTTTGACTGACGGAGAGATACTCATCAGCGTTGCCGGTGGTGCCACTGGCATTTATACTTATAGCTGGAAAAAGGATGGCCTTGAAGTGGGAACCAGCCGTAACCTGACAGGTGTGGGACCTGGAGATTATGATGTTGCTGTCAAGGATGGTACATGCAAGACACTGGCTACAGCTACCATACCGGCTGAATTGCCGCCCACAGACCCGATTTGCCTGGTAACGGTTGATACCGCTTCAGGGAAAAACCTTGTTGTATGGCAGAAGACAGCCGGTGAAGGTATTATCTCTTACAATATATACCGTGAAACCAGCCAGGCAGGTGTCTTTAACCTGATCTCCAATCAGCCATATGACTCCCTGAGTCAATATATGGATGTATTTGCTGATCCGGTTGTCCGTTCCTGGAGATATAAGATCTCTGCTGTAGATAATTGCGGCAATGAGTCGAGGTTAAGTGCATATCATAAAACGATGCACCTGACATTAAACCTTGGATTATTAGGTGGTGTCAACCTGATCTGGAACCACTATGAAGGTTTCTCACCCTTTGAAAAATCATATAACATCTGGAGGTTTAGTGGTGGCAACTGGGAAATGCTTACCAGTATCCCGAGTAACCTGAACAGCTATACTGACCAATCCCCACCCGCCGGATTAATCTGGTACTATGTGGAGGCTATCCATCCAACAGGATGTACACCTACAGAATTCAAGGCTGGTACACTGAACTCATCCAGGTCGAACAGGCAAAGCAGGCTTAAAACCGGAATACAGGAAGAGATCAATGAGCAATACAACCTCAGGATCTATCCTAATCCCAGTTCAGGTAAGTTTACCCTGTCGATGGACCTGGTTGAAAGCGAAAACGTGGATATCAGGGTATATGACATAAGTGGTAAGTTGGTTTATATCTCTTCGTTTGATAACTACATTGACAAGCTTGAAACAGAGATTGATATGACCGGTTATGCAAAGGGTATATATTACTTAACTGTTAAAACCGACAAGGGTATATTTAATAATGCTTTAATTATTGAATAGAGCTTGCCATCCTACAAAAAAAGAGCCGCAGAAATGCGGCTTTTTTTTTGACTATACGGCTTGGAGACTATTACTTGCAGACTGAGGACTGTAGACTTGCAGACTCTTCTTTATATCCTTACACCAATCAGCACCACATCGTCCACCTGCTCTGTTTTCCCAACTTTCATCCAGTCGATCAGCGTATCATAAAGTATCTTTTTTTGTTCTTCCATCGGTTTGCGGTAGATCTCAAGAAACAAGTCCTTCATATTCTTAATCATAAACTTTTTACCCTTTGGACCTCCGAACTGGTCCTGGAATCCATCTGAGAAAATATAGAATACATCATCTTTCTGAATCTCCATCTCATTATTTTCAAATGGCTGGTCAGACAACACATGAATCCCTATCGGCATCCGGTCTCCTCTTATTTGAATAAGCTCATCATTCCTGATTAAAATAAGTGGATTATTGGCTCCGGCAAATTCAATTTTCATATTCTTTTTATCGATGATGTGAAGCGCCAGGTCCATTCCGTCTTTTTGCTCGCCCTCCTCTCCTTTCTGTCTCAGATGTGTGATCACCTGGCGGCGCAATTCATCCAGGATTTCGCTTGCAGAAACTTCATCCCTTTCAATAACAATATTATTCAGGATAGATAATCCAAGCATACTCATAAATGCCCCGGGAACACCATGGCCTGTGCAATCCGCAGCAACTGTAATGGGTTTGCCGTTCTTCTGGCCCAGCCAGTAAAAGTCTCCGCTAACAATATCCCTGGGCAAGAACAAAACAAAACCATCCAATTCGAGATCAGCCAGCGATTCTTCTGGTGGCAACAGTGCCGTTTGAATTTTTTGGGCATATTTTATGCTGGCCATAATATCTTCATTCTTCTCTTCAATTTCCTCTTTCTGCACCTCTAATTCATCCTTTTGTCTCACCACTTCTGCCGTTCTCTCCCTGATGATCTCTCGCAACTGACGTGTATATATTTTAACAATGAAATAAACTATGAATGTTGCCAGTATAACATACAGGACATAGGCCCACCATTTCCTGTACCAGGGGGCAAGAATGGTAAAAGTATAGGTGGCTTCAATGCTTTCCTTTCCATACATATTCCTTGCCTTAACCCGGAATACATATTCACCTTCGTGCAGGTTCGTATATTCCTTCTTTGATTCATTGGTCCACGCACTCCAGCCATCATCATTCCCTTCCAGGAAATAACTGAACTCAAGGTAGGATTCATCGGCGCCTGATTGCGCGGCATAGATAAACACCAGTGAATTTTTTGAATAGGGAAGGGATGGTTTAAGGACAGCTGGCTGCTCCAGAGAACTGATACCAGCCTCATCAAAATATGTCCCTCCGAAAATAATATCTCCTCTGCTCAGGCTGATATTTCTGATCATTGCACTGTAGGTTACTTCAAAGTCTTTATTTACTGTATTATCATAACGGTAGAGTCCTTCATCCCCTCCCAGCCAAACAACACCATCAAAATCAAAATAAACGGAGTGAATTAATTCTTCAGAGATTTTTCTAAAGGGATATTCTATCCATTCATAATCTGTCGGACCTAATTCTTTGAGATAACCAACTTCATAAGGCTTATGCCCTCCCCTTGCAGTTACCATCCAGATATCGGTTTCAGGTTCACCAACTATTCTGTGAATCCACCTCGAGCCATCCCCAAACTGATCGCCAAAGGTGGAATCCGGTTTAAACATGTTCAGATGGGCCATATATTTATAAAGGCCCTTGTCTGTTGCGATCATTAACGGCCCCCTGGCCTGTGAAAAAATGAAAGGTCCGTCGGGTAATCCCTGCGTACTATCATATCTTGTAACCCTAATTCCCTCAATCTTGTTTTCATCGTCAAATGAAAGGATATTCACTTTTACGACCACATAATTTGGAGTACCGAGCCACAGGTTGCCAATAAAATCTTCAGATAACTGCCTTATTTCTTCATCTATACCTTCTATCCTGCCTTCAATTTTCCATTTATTATCTTCCCTGTAAATGGAAGCAAGACCATTCTCAAGGCCTACATACACCCTTGCCGGATCAAGCTTTGACTGGTACAATGTCCAGGGTATTTCTTCGAGAACATAACTCCATTGATTTTTTAAATCTATCTGTGCGATGTTGTCATTCAATACCACTAACAATAATTCTTCCTGGTTGTACCGGAAAGTAATAATATCCCAGCATTCAGTTTCTTCCAATCCTGGCACTACTTTGAAAACGGGTGTATTTATTCCTGATAACCGGTCATTGACAGCATCTTTGTCGAGATAATATAATCCCCTGAGTGTAGCAACATAAATGGTATTATTGAACCTTGAAATGGACTGGACTGCACCCAGTATTCCAGCCTGGTCGGAATAATAACTGAGTTGAGAATTGATTTCAACCCGTGATATTCCATTACTTAATGTTAGCCAAAGGTTGCCTGATCGATCCACAAACTGTTCAGTAACAATCTGATCCTGCAAACCGCTGTATTTATCAAGCAGAGTAACCAGGTTCCATAAGGTATCAACAACGATCACCCCATTTCCCCAGGTCCCAAGGGAAATCCTGTTCTCATCAATTTTAACGGCATTATATAATTCAACCTGAAGAAGAATATCCTCGATATTGGTAATTAACCTGTTTATGGTTCCACCTTCATTGCCAGGATCCATCATATACAGTCCATCTGATTCGGTGACTATGACTATTCTCCCATTAGAAACCGGGATCATACCGAAAATATTTATATCAGCAAATATCCCGCAACCAGGCACCAGTATTTGCTGGTCATTTTCCAGCCGTGTTAATCCAATGCCCACCTGACGGGTATAATATTCCCCTTTAATATAAAATGCTTTATGGTATGAAGTTTCAGGATATAGGATTCGCAGGGAATCACCGTGATAAATAAATATATAATCTGCAGCCTGAAAAATCACACCCTGATTGGTGACATGGGTTCCCCAAATAAAATCAAAAGTGGCATTTTCAGCATCCAATCTGCTTGAGAGAGAAACATAATCCATCTGTCCGATTGAATCGGAGGCCAGGTAACCAAACTCATTCTGTGCACCCAAATAGATCCTGCCATTTGCATCCACATCAATTGATCTTACATTTGCACCATCGGTTACAGGGATCTTCCTCCAGTTCACTCCATCGTATTCCAGTACAGTGTTGTTGTTTGCGAAATACATTATTCCCCGCTTATCCTGTGTAACATCCCAATTCTGGGCTAATGCATCGTATTCCTTCTGTGAGAAATAATGAACAGGCAACAATCCCTGTTGAGGCAGATCCTGGGCAAGGGCTGATCCAATGAAAAAAATGACCAGCACAAGGGTCGGGCAGAGCCTGATTATTGTTGAATATAATTTTCTGTTCAATCTATTTCTTTTCATAATTTCCGGATGGACACATTCAAATTGCGGGTGCTCCTCACCAATCAAAACAAAAATACTAAAGAAATTGTAAAATAATGAAAATAAAAAAGGCTGTCCCGGATTCAGCGCCAGAACAGCCTTTCAGCCATTTTTATATGTAACTATTCAATGATCAATGCCCTGTGGAACAGTGCATTGCTTGTTTTCATATGGATATGGTAAACACCAGGGGCATATCCTGAGAGATCAATAGAGCCTTCAAATCTTGATGGCACATTTACAAACTCATTAACATACACTAATTTACCGCTCAAATCATAGACCTTCACTTCAATATTTTCTGAGTCGACCTGTTCCAGTGATATATTAAATACACCATTACCCGGATTAGGGTATATCGAAAGGTTGTGTTGCTCGAATAAATCCCCGGTACCCGTACCCTTTAGCCTGCTCTGGCGGTTCGACTTGGATGAGTTCAATGTTCCGGCCTTCAGGTCAGGAAGCGAACAGGGATCTTCTTTTACCACTTCGATGTAATAGGTCAGATCCTCAGTGGGTGGACTCATATCGGTGTAAGAAGTCAGGTTGGCAGGCATATCCTGAATATTTTCCCAGCCTCCCTGGGCTGTATACCTCCATACTTTATACTGATTCACGTCGAATCCTTCATAGTGATCCCAGATAAGGTTTATCCGGCCATCAATACCCAGGTTAATGGTCAGGTGCATTGTTTTGTGATGCTGGCTCAATGCCGATTCCATGCCGCATTCATCCACTACTGACAATTTATATCTCCACGACCTGATTGTCGGATCGGCAACCGGATCGATGAATATTGCCGTATCAGCTACATCGCTGATTCCGACAGGCTGGTAGATCCACTCCAGGGAGGTCTCCCTGTAAATCACATAATAGTCTACCTCATCTGTATTCAGCTTTTCCCATACAACCATGTTTTTACCGGTAGCAGTATCTACGGTAACCAGGCAGATCGGGTTAACATCCGGCGGATCCTGGACAATCTTAGCAAAATTCACACCCACGCATCCATTTTTATCGGTCACGTTGACCTTGTATTCATCGGGAACCAGTCCGGTTATTGCTGACGTTACCTGGCCTCCCGGGCTCCATGAATAGGTATAGGGGCCATTTCCTCCGCTCACGGTAACGCTGATGGCTCCGTCGTTCTGATTTAGACAACTAACTCCGGTCACCGACTGTATTGCAGGTACCGGGCCACCGATATTGTTGACGATCACCGGTTCGACCTGGACACAACCATTGATATCAGTCACTGTTACAGAATATACACCGGCCGCCAGTCCCTCTTCCAGGGCATAAATGCTTCCAGTTGACCATTTATAGAAATAGGGCTTGACTCCACCACTGACTATAGCCGCAGCCTTTCCATCAAATCCTGCACAACTGGCGTTTACAACTAATGTATTGATATCGATCTTAGTAGGCTGAGAAATCTCAAAACTGCCTGAGCCCATACAACCGGTGGCATCCGTTACAACCACATCATAAATTCCTGAAGCAAGGCCTGTCAGGTCTTCCTCGGTGGACCCATTAGACCATGTGATTGAATAAGGCTCCGTACCACTTGTTATGGTTATTCCAATGGAACCTTCCCGGTCACCATAACAAATATTGTTCTTTAAACTATTCTGGGCTATCTGCGGGCCTGTCCCGTCATTACCGATATTGACAAATCCCTGTGCATCGCAGCCGTTGGCATCTATAACAGTCACATAATGGACACCTGTTGACAACGCAAGATTGATTTTAGCTGTATCACCGTTTGACAACCATCTATACCTGTAGGGCGGCGTTCCCCCGGTCACACTAACCTCCGCCTGCCCTGTGGGAGTTCCGCATGTAGAGACCTGCAGCTCAGTCACGGTAACCTGCATGTCTTCGTCGATGATTATATCCTCCGTTGTGGTACAGTTATTAGCGTCACTAACAGCCACCGTATATGGACCGAGCGCCAGCCCTGTTAACGTTTTGCCGGTATCGCCGGTGGACCAGTAATAACTAAACGGACCTATTCCATCTGCCACATTAATAATAGCCTGGCCATTGTCTTCATCACAGGATGCTCCGGTTATCTCAGGGTCAAGAGATGGAATGGGATTGACGGTAACGGCGATTTCTGTATCATCGGTACATCCGGCAATCTGTGAAATCCAGAATTTGACAGTATGAGCTCCGGAGGTTTCAAATACATGTTTAATGGTATGCCCTGAAACTTTTGTGGTAAGTTCAGGATTCCAGTCATTATCGAAGCTCCAGGAATAAAGTGATCCCCCTGCCACTTTGGTTGATCTGTCAATAAAAACCGTACTGTCTCCAAAACAGGTAGGTAAAACTTCCACATTAAATTCAGGTGTTTCACAATAAAACTCAGCAGCTCCTATGTCCGGATTAGCGGTTACTGTTCGCGAAACACTGTCTATATCAATGGGCACGTCTGCTAACGGGGTTCCGGCCTGGTATAAAGCAGCCTGTCCGCTGTAAAGTTCATCACGCGAATAATACAAGGGATCAAATGAAATAGAATTCGCATCATGGCTTACAGCCCCCTGGTATGTTGCAAAATCTGCATATTCAGTTGAACCAACCCTGATATAATTGCTGGTATTAACTGCATACAGGTTATTGTAATCAGAAGTGGCAACATCATTGATGTCTTCAATATACATAACCCGGCATCCATTGGAGGCAGCAAATATATTGTTAACAACCTCCAGTTCATTATTATTATTCTCAAGATACAGGCAATGGGGATAATTTTTATCTGTGCTTGTTATATTAACACTGTTATGATATATCCTCATGCGATCGCTTGAATTAACATAGATCCCTCCTGCTGAATAGATTCCCCTTACGCTAACCATATTGTTCGAAATCAGTCCATAAAACGGGTTGCTTGCATCACAATCGCTAACGGAAATACCGAAACCACGGGACAGGACCACCTTATTTCCTGTAATCCTGGGTTTTGACACACAACTTTCACAATAAATACCTTTCACATCACCACCATATCCGCTGCTTACATTATTGTTATATATTTCGGGAGAATCGTGATGAGTCAGGGAGATTCCGTTATTGGAAAAATCAACTACAGTATTACCTGTGACCAGGGTGTTCGTTATTCTGTTTGCCGATTCACCAGCCAGTAAAATACCTGACACCCCTGAAATAACCCAGGTTATCCTGACTATTTGTATAGATCACAACATCCTCAGGATTTCCTGATTCTGATTGTATGACAATGGTATCTTTTGAATTGGCTCCTGAGATCGGGTAGTAACTTCCTAATCTCTCAGGGTAATCACCTGTCCGGATATTAAATGTTACCGGAGCCGAGATCCCTCTCAGTCGCAGATCATTTTTAGCATCGTCAATGGTAATATATTTGGGCGAATCACCTCCAATCGTATAAAGTCCAGCAAGAGGAGTAAGCGGATCTGTAAATTCATCGGCACCAATGTCGGGTGGGGAATCCCTCAGATCACCATCTATATCAACTGTAATGGTATCAAATGAAGTGCCTGCACCATCAACAAAAGAACTGTTGGTATGAAGGTCATTAGCGGTATACATTAATCCCGGATCGGCAAAAACAGAATGAGCATCCTTTCCACTGGAAGTTTGCCAAGCTTCTAATGTAGTTTTTTCACTGCTACCCCATCGGGCCAGATACTTATTTGTCGCATAATAACAATTATAGTCGCAGTTATCAAATGCCCCGGCAGTATTGTTATAAATTGCCCTGCCCCAACCATAATTGCAAAAAATGTTGTTCAATACGTTTATAAATGAACCACCGGTATTATAGAATGCATTTGCTCCAGCCTGATCATTTGAATAACCTATCCTGACCGTATTAAATACAACATCCACATAATCAGAGCCATTTGTATAGATTCCTGTTGCACCTTTCCCGGCTGATCCTTCCATCTTAATGAAATTATTTGCAACCAGGCCCTCTTTACCCAGTGAACCACCGGACGATCGCAGATAGATACCGGTATCATAGGCCAGGTTGTTAATAATATTCCCGACAACCTGGTAATTAAACCGGCAATTATACAAGTAAACCGCATTATAATAAGAAGTCGAGCCACCTGTATTGATAGTATTGTAACTGACAACCGGAGCGTCGCAGTAATAGAGGTATACGCCGGTTTCAAATGGACTTTCTATCAGGTTATCTTTAATTACAATATTTTCAAAACGCCTGTCAGAGGCACCTTCCAGCCATATGGAAGTCCTGGCATCAACTATTTCATTTCCAATAATATAAATATCACTCAGATAATCGCTTTCAGTAAAAATGGCTGCCAGTCCAGACTGTTCTCCGATACTGCTTATTTTACATCCGACGATGCTGTCATTAGTACAATAACCGTCAAATGAAATAACCCTTGGATAGGTAGCATTAGTGGCCGCAATAGTCAGGTTTTTAAGGGTGATGAAGCTGGCCCTCCACATGGAGACAACCTTTTGCCTGCTGGCATCGGTATTATAAGTTATAATAACATCCCCATCATTGCCAGGATCAGATTGAATGGTCACCCGGTTTGAGGCATCCGCACCCGTAACCGGCATAAAAGTAATCGCTTCCTCAAAAGGGAGATCGTCCAGCAAATTCAATGTAAGCTGGCCATCAATACCATATCGGTTTAATGAGTCTAAAACCTCAGCAATGGTTTCATTTGTCTGTCCCGGTCCAATGGTGATGGTTCCTGACAGGGCGGCACCGGTAGGAGTCCCGAATTCATCCGCTCCCAGGTCGGGAGATCCTGTCCGGGTATCCCCGTCAATGTCCAGAGGCACCAGGCTTACAATCAATGGATCCCCTTTTGATTCAAGGCGAAAATTCGAAGTATGTAAATCATCACCCGCAAAAAGTACAGGATGTGTGGAGATGGAGTTGTTGTCATGAGTACCGGCCAGGGCAGCAATATCCACTTTATTACCTCCATAATATGCCAGGTAATTCCCTGTACTGTAATAATTATTGTAATCTGAGGTGGTGATTGCAGCAGTGGTGTTAATATAATAAGGATATCCGCCAATCATATTGGCAAATATGTTGTTCCTTATATCAATGTTACCACCTCCGGTTTGATAAAAGGTTTTACTCGTTGTTCTCCACCCACTTGAATGGAAAACAGTGTTGTGATAAATTTGAATATAATTACAGTTGGTTATTCGCATTCCAACATTATCCCTGGCAGATCCCCACATTGATACAAAGTTGTTATATACTTTCCCTTTCAATGAAGCTCCACCATTACAGGCCACCAGCGCAATTCCATCGATCGGATCATATATCCGAATGCTGTTGTTCATGATTTCATAGCTGTTTGATGCATTCTCCAGTAAAATACCGTATAATGCACCGCTGCCGTTATAGATATAGTTGTCATTAATTATAGGCGCATTCTGATTCCTTAATTCGATGGCTCTGAGAGCCTGTCCAAGGCATTCATTATTCCGGACAATATTCCCTCTTGCATACGTACCATTATAATTATCCAGATGGACAGCTCTTTCTCCCTGGTTAAAAACATTGTTTTCAATCACGTTGTATTCTGCAACGTTACGATAGGCAAGTATCAGGGTTCCGTCATTCCAATAATTCCTGTATTTTCCGTGAAAAACATTATTCCGGACATTGATATAAGTAGGTGCGGAAACCAGGTCAAATACCTTGCAATAATTCGCACTACCACTGGTCGCATCAAATGTAAGGCTCCTGAATGTAATATAATCTGTCCCATTCAACCGGATCATGTAATTGTCAGCCGTGTTGCTGGTATAATTATAATTAATTATTGATTGCGTTGAATCACCCGTTGAGCCCTTGAATGTGATGGTGTTTGTCCCGCTGCTTCCAACAATATCATTAAGCACAATATGACATTCATGGATCCCCGGAAGCACATTAAATACTACAGGACCATTAACTCCCTGTGAATTAAGAGAATCAACAGCTTCGGCAAAGGTTTTACAGTTATTAGAAGCAAAATCCCCGCCGGCAGGATCAATGGTATAGGTTCCCGAAAGCTGAGCCCCGGCCTGAGAAGTAAAAAGAAAAACAGCAATAGCTATAAACGCTATTCTAAACATGCAATTTCTAAAGAAGCAGAATGATTTCAGGGAAGTAGCAAAATGTAACAGGAAAGCAGGAAATTTTAACACGAACGCCCGGTTTGGGAGATTAAAAACCTGGTTTATTCGTTACTCACAATTCTTTTTTATGAGATTTTGCAGTTTGTAGGTTGTGCCCAGTTCTTCGGCTCTTCTGAAATCCTGGCAATAATTATATTCCGTCTCTAAATCACCGTAAAGCACCAGGTATCCACGCAGCGTATAATAATCCCCGTTTGTGTTGTTCATCTCCATGGCCTGCTCCAGGTCTTCCATGGCAAATTCATAATCTCCCAGTTCATATAAACACCAGGCCCTTTCATAAAGATAATCAGGCTCCCAGGGATCCAGCTCAATGGCTGTTGTAAAATATTCATATCCCATGGAGGGTTGATCCACCACATCATTGAATAAAACACCAAGATAATAATAGATTTCAGGATCATCCGGGTTGATCCCCATGGCTAATTTCAGATCGGATTCGGCTCCGGGGATATCTTTCAGCCAGGCTTTGCTTGCACCCGATAATTTATAAAATTCAGCATTCCCCGGGACCAGTTCAAGGGCTTGTGCAAAGTCATTCACTGCCAGCCGGAAATACCCTGAGGTAAAATTGGCGTATCCCCTGCCATAATACAGGTTAACATTGTCCGGGGCTAATTCAAGGGCCTTATCGATAGTTTTACGTACCTGGAAATAATATAGATCAGCCAGCACGTAAGGATCTATCTGAAGTGCGATTTCAATGTCACCTATGATATCATCAAAGTTTTCAAGATAAAAATTAGAAACAGCCCGTAATACATAGGCAGATGCATAACTCCGGTCGAGTTTGAGAACTTTGTTAAAATCGGCATAGGACCCGTTATAATCCTTTGCGTTTAATCTGCCGATTCCCCTGTGAAAGTGAGCAGCAGCAAAATCAGGATTCAGTTCAATTGCGCGGTCGAGAAAGACAATGGCTGAATCATATTTCTTAAAACCGTTTATCAGAAAGGTGCCGACAGCAAAATAGGATTCCGGGAAATCAGGATAATTTTTTACCAGCTGCCGGGCAAGAATAACCCCGGTCTTATTATCCACATCAAGCAATTGCCAGGCTTTGCAAAAATCCTCATACCTGGAGCCGGGAGCCTTCTCAGATATTGAATTTCTAAAAAAAACATCGCCTGTTTCCAGGTAGAGATCGAGCCAGCTTTGCAGCTCGGCTTCACTTGTTTGGGCCAGGGAGGAGGCAACAGTTAATAAACTGATGACAAGTGCACTATAGATTGAGATGATCTTCATTTTCAAGAGTTAAATCGGTTCAGGATAGTTACTTAAAAATAAAGATAATTATTGAGAAAATAAACCGGGGCTGTCTCAAAAGGTACTGATAGGTCATTCTGAACTTGTTTCAGAATCTGTATTTAGCTGATAATGAGATCCTGAAATAAATTCAGGATGACTATTTTAACTAAAAAAGGTACTTTTGAGACAGCCCCTATAGTTTTATTCAATAACAACCTGAACTACAGAATATCCCGTTTCACTTACCATTCGCAGTAAATAGAATCCTTTTGCTGCAAACGACAGGTCAATCTGGCCTGCAAAATCGGTACCTGCCAGGTGCACAAATTTCCGGTTGAATACAACGGCGCCGGTCAAATCATTAACTTCAAGGGTGAGATGGTTGCCGGCCATTTCTTTCCATTCAATATTGACGAGTCCGGTTGTAAGTGTTGGATAGACATTCACTTTCCCATCTGCAACCTGCCCGAAGGCAACCGAAGTATTTCCTTCCTGAAGCTTTGATTGCCTGTTCGAGCGGGAGGAATTCAATGTTCCTGCCTTCAGCTCAGTTGGTGTACATCCCGTCGGATGTATGACTTCAACCACATAAAACAGGTTTTCAAAGGGTGGTGAAAAATCGGTATAGGAGGTAATATTACTGGAGACCGATTCCAGCAATTCCCAGCCATTTGCGGAAGTAAAGCGCCAGATATCATACGTGCTGAACTCAAATCCTTCATACAGATCCCATATCAGGTTGACTGAATTATCCAACCCCAGGTTCAGGGTCAGGTGCATGGTTTTGTGCCTGACGCTGAATTCGCTCTCATTACCACAATTGTCGACGGCTGTCAATTTATACCGGAATGACCTTATGCCTGGATCGGCAGATGCATCCAGGAATAATGTCTCGTCAGTTGCCGGGATTGTTCCTGCAAGAAAAAATACATCTTTCTGGCTGCTCTCCCTGTAGATATTATACGTGGCAATACCTTCTGTCTGAACACGATCCCATGCCACCAGGTTTTTACCTGTAACGCTGTCCACAGTCACCAGACAAATAGGATTTATCTCAGGATCTTCCTGATAAACATCTGCTGAAATAACCGTTTTACATCCGGCTATGTTGGTAATGGTTGCATAATATGAGCCAGGATCTATCCCTGTCAGGTCTTCGAGTTCAGAGCCATCAGACCACATGTAGGTAATGGTGTCGGTTGCCATCGGTACACTCAGGAAAATACCACCGTTCATCAGGCCGCAACCGGTATTCAACACGGAATCGATGACAACATAAGGAGCACCCACCTCACTGATGGTCACTTTTCTGGTAAATGAGCAGCCACCCAGGTCGGTGACTGTGAAATCGTAGGCACCTGCGGCCATATTTGTTTCGGTTAAACCGGTTCCACTGGTCGACCAGAGATAGGTAAATGGTCCGCTGCCTCCGGAAACGGTCACGGTGGCTGCACCGTCGCTGATTCCACAGGAAGCATTGGTGGTGGCCACTTTCAGTACAATTTTTTCAGGACCGCGAACATTGATGCTCTTGACAGAAACAAGACCATTTTTATCTGTAACCCTTACCTCATAGGGTCCTGCAGCCAGGTTACCAATGTCCTGTGTCTGTGTACCGGTTGACCAGGTGTATGTAAATGGATTCATACCAACTATCTCCAGGTCAATGGCCCCATCTTTTGCTCCAAAGCAGGAAACATCCGTAATGGACTTAACCTGGATGGTTGGACCTCCCAGGTCATTTATTGCGGCCACTGCATGATTCGTACAGCCCTTGGAATCTGTGACTGTTAAGAAATACAACCCTGCCTCCAGGTTAGCTGCTGTTTCTGTTTCCACACCACTGGTCCATAAATAGGAGTAAGGTGAGCTCCCTCCGCTGACAATGGCGGTTGCATTTCCGGTTGCCTCGCCCGGATAAGTGTTCTGCTTATCAATGGTAATGCTTATGGGTGCCGGATCACTCAGTTTTATGCTGTCGGTTAATATACAACCTGCGGATCCTTTTACTGTAAACCGGTAATATACATCGCCGCTCAAGCCTGTAAACACAGTATCGCTGGTCTCATCGCCTCCGTCAAATATAAAGGTATACGGGGCTAGTCCCCCGTACGCCATCAGGGTAATTGCACCGTCATTATCCCCTGTGCAGGACGGAAGGACACTATCGGTAACATAAACCCAAAGCCCGCAATGGTTTTCAATTTCCGACCAGAAATGTTCCTCTTTCGATGTAAGCTTTAAATCCCATATATTCCAATCGAAATCCTCGACGGTTACGGTGGCTAAAAGTTTCAATGAATCATATTCCAATGTCGTCCTGCCAACCAGCATTAATCCTTCACCTTCCTCTTCAACACGGATCTCAGTCAGTAAAGTGTCTGTATTATAAATATATGTCTCTATCCGGTCAGAATACCAGTAAAATCCATATTCATCATAATATTCATGCTCTGCCTGCACCATGCTGCCCACCGAATCATAGGTAAACCTGGTGCGGTTTTCCGGCAGCCAATTACCTTCCGACCACCTGTAATCCACCTGGATGATCACCTGGTTTGCCGAATCATAAATCCTGTCTGTTTTATTACCCTCGTCATACTGAAGATTTTTTTCTGTTTCAACCACCATGTTGCCTGCCTCGTCATAGACATATGTAACCAGGCTTTCATCCTGAAAATCAATCTCGTACCAATATGAAGATATTTTTTTTACCCGCTGGCCTAACGAATTATAAACTAAGACATCCCGGCCTTGAAATTCCCATTGATCAGCATCTGCATTCCACCAGTAATATAAGGTTTCGGTTTTATCGCCCTTTGAACTGTAATGATAAACGGTTTTTTCCATATTGATCCATGCATTCAGATAACTGCTCCACGCCTGGGAGATAATGTCCTCTAATTGTCCTTTATCGGTATACCTGACGATAACCCCCATCAACAATTTCCATTTACCGGTAACCTGGCTTTTTTCATAAAAGAAAGCTTTCACCGGCTTGCCATAGGGATCGAAAATATAAACCTCTTTTTCATCTGGTGTAAAAACAGGATTAAATTCAGATTCCTGGGAAATTCGCTCAGTCACATTACCATCCTGGTCATATGATAAAAGATTTTGTCTGATAAATTGCCACTCCCCTGTGTAGTTATCCCATTCCTCTTCCACAGCCCTGGTATTGCCAACACCCTGGTCATAATAA
The DNA here is from genome assembly GCA_016783865.1 of Bacteroidales bacterium. The sequence continues at coordinate 24,331 of JADHVS010000007.1, read as the reverse complement.
AAGGTGGTCCTGGAGTCATTCACATAATTATAATAATCGTAATCAAAATACTGTGATATTTGGTATTCCAGCCTGCCCTGATAATCATAATTCCAGAACTTTCTGTCAGTGTATTGCCAGCTGTAACCATCATAATAACTGTTTGTCTGTGAACTCCTGTTCCCATAAGTATCATATCCAAACTGAACTTCCTGGTATCCTGCATAATAAGACCCATTCCACTGACCCGTATAGATTTCCGTCAGGGCATCCGGGTAATCCTGGTTATCATAGTAATGGTAGTGCCTGTACAACGGATCAAAAGCAGCTCCATTCCAGGTATCTTCGTTTATGTAATCAATACGGCCATCCGTATAGTGAAAAAAGATCTGCCTTTTATTATTCGTCCATACCTGGGAAAATTGGTCGAATGTCTTGACAGTATTGGATACAATCCAGTTATTTGTGTCGTAGGCTTTAAAATTTGCGTTGGTAAAATCCCATTTGGCTGTGTCTGTATCCCATACCGCCTCGTAATGCTCCAACTGGTTGCCATCCGGATCATATACACTTGAATCAATTAAGGATACATTTGCCCAGGTTCCTGAACTGTCAACCCAGGTTTGTAAAACCGATCTGACCGGTTTTGAATTTCCGTCATAATTATTTACTATCCGGTTGTCATTTATCCAGTTGCCCATCGAATCCGGTATTTGTCTCAGATTTTCTGTCACGTTCTTATTTAAGTCATACAGGAAAGTACGCCGGACTATGTTCACCCATCTCAGTTCCTGGCCGGCATTGAGATAGACAATGGAATCGTTCTTATAGCTTCCTTCCGTCAGGGCATCTATCTCCGGATCATTATCTCCATAGACATCAGGCCGGCCATTTATCTCGTCCTGTCCTAATTTTGCATAGTTCCGGGTGCTATCGTTATAATTATAAATATTCCCCTTTAATCGCTTAATAGAGTTACTCAGGTCATCCTCAGGGAGATCAGATGACTTAGTGCCCGATAACATCAGGTGATTATTGCCTGATGGATCGCTTTGCTTTTGCAGTTTCTTGTCCTGAGCCTGCAGTAAAAGAGTTACTGCAAAAAGTAAAAGGAAAGTAAATAGTGTTCTCATTTAATTATTATTTTAAGATATTTTACTCCAAATTAGACTTAAAAATCGTAATAATCATACAGTTAGATAAAATATTTTTATATGAATCTTCTCCGGTCTAAATTGTAAAGTGTTGTGTGGGTCTTGTATCGTCACTTGCCAGCAAGCTTTATATATAATTTCAAAATAATTTCTTATCAGGCATAAAGTAAAAAAGAGGGAGCAAGCCGCCCCCTCTTCATGCAATTAATCTGCCGGGCTATTCAACTATTACCTTCAAGGCAGCTTTACCTTCCTGTGTGGTTAATACAATATAATATAAACCAGCTTTCAGGTTATCCCGCTCCAGTATAACTTCATGTATTCCTGCACTGATTGTGGCCCTTCGCAATGCTTTGATCTTTCTGCCCATTATATCATAGACGGAAAGATCGGCAAAGGTTATATTGGGCAGGTAATATTTCACCAGGGTAACATCCTTAAATGGATTTGGGTACACACTCAGACCCGGCTGATCGGTTAACATGATCACTGAGGATGGTTCTGTTACTCCTACATAAAGTGAATCACATGAGGTACTGCTTTCGCTGGTTACGGGATTGATTACTGTAAAGCAGACCTCATATATGCCCGGACTGGTATAGGTATGGGTTGGTCTCAGGCTGGTAGAATCAATTGGAGACCCGTCACCAAAACTCCATTTGAATTTCTTCGAATCACCCAATGAAACCCCTATGAAGTCAACCGGATAACTATCGGCCTTCAGGTTTATCGAATCCACCGAATATCCAAACCCTGCATACAATCCCTGGTCCCCGGCACTGATATTAACCATGGCATAGGCGGTGCTTTTACATCCCCCTGAATTAATGATTGCCATCTTTACCAGGTTAATTCCGGCTTCGTTGTAAAGATGTGAAGGATTCCGCTCCACAGATGTATTTTTATCCCCGAAATCCCACAACCATTCCACCGGTTTGCCAAATGACCGGTCTGTAAATGAAGCGGATCTGGCTGTCGAGTCTGTAGAATATATGAACTTTGCCAGGCAATCATTTGACAGGTCGGTTTCAACCTGTACGAAATCGCAGGAGGTATTTGAAATACCGAATGAGTTCACAACTGTAAGGCACACATAGTAATATCCTCCTTTTGTATAGTTGTGGACCGGATTTTTTAAGAAGGACAATGAATCATCATCAAAATCCCAGATGTATTCTGAAATATCTCCTGTTGAACGATTGGTAAATGCAATGTTTCTGTTCAACTGGTTGGCAGAATATATAAAGCCGGCCCGGCAATCAATCCCGCTGCTGCCCACCAGGACGACTTCCTCATAATAATCCATGCATCCGGTGATGTTATTAAATGTATTCAATCCAACAGGATAAAATCCGGGTGCCGCAAAAACGTGCTTCGGATTCAGTTTTGTTGAAGTGCTTCCGTCTCCGAAAAACCAGATCACGCTTGTAGCATCTCCTATTAAATGACTGGTGAATTGTGCTGTATTTGAAATTGAGTCAATGAAATAAGAGAACCTGGCATTGCACTCGATCGTACCCACCTGGACCTGTTTCATTGCTAAATCCATACATAACCCGGTTGAATCCAATACGGTAAGTGAGATTTTATATAGCCCCGGAGTATCGAATTGATGAACCGGTTCAAAATCCGTGGAATAATTTCCATCCCCAAAAGACCAGAAATAATTCTCAATGTTCGGGCTTGAATTGTTCACCAGGGTAATGTTACTGGTTTTCATGTTAACATTAACAGTAAAATTCGCCTGGCAATCTATATCCCCTACCTGGATCTGCTTCACAATAAAATCAGAGCAATCCTTGATATTGTCCCTGATAGACAGCCTTATTTCGTAGATTCCTGCATTCTTATATACATGAATTGGATTTCGCCTGGAGCTGGTGGTACCATCGCCAAAGTTCCAGAACCATGCATTGACAGTTCCGGTTGACCTGTCGGCGAAAGTAACACTGTTTAATGCTGGGTCGACAAAGCTTAAGAAGTTTGCATCCAGGTCACAGGAGGGTTCTCCTACCCGGATCTCCTGACAAATCTCAGCCAGATCTCCCGACGTTTCATCCATAACCATTAAGCATACCTCATACACCCCCGGGATTGGGTAGATATGATTTGTGTCCCCCCCGATATGATAAGTACCGTCTCCGAAGGTCCAGTACCGTGAGTCAATCACCCCTGAGGAATAATCAGTAAATATCACCTCTCTGGTATCGGGATTTACAATATATGAAAAGTCTGCAAACAGGTTTACAAAACCGGCATCTACCATGTGGCATTTCTCCGCCTGGCATCCGGTAAGGATATCTAAAATATTGAGGCATACTTCATAGACCCCAGGCTCATTATATTTATGCACAGGATTGGATTTATCAGAAAAACTACCATCCCCGAAGTCCCAGTGCCATTTGCTGGCAGATCCTGAAGATTCATTTAAAAATTGAATCGTAGTGATTGCATCCTGATCCGGGATAAATGAAAATGCAGCGGCACATTCAACCGTACCTGCGGTGACCTCATAACATATCTCTTCGGAACAGTTCAGAACCGAATCAAAGACAGTTAGGCAAACATGGTATATATCCGGGAAGGCATATAAATGGGATGGATTGGGCTCATTGGCACTGGTTCCATCCCCGAAATCCCAGAAATACCCCTTGCCTGAAGTCAGTGTTGTGAAATCAACCATGTTCCCTGCAACATCAAATGCAAAATCCGGATTCAGATCGCATGGACCCGGCTGTTTAACGGTTATTGTCTTTGAAGCGGTAAATGAGTTGTTATCCGTCACGGTAACATGGTATATTCCGGCAGCCAGGCCGGTGAGATCTTCCGTTACGGCTCCGTTGCTCCAACGAATGGTAAAGGGCGGAAAGTCACCACCAACAAAAAGATCTATGGCGCCATCTTTTGCTCCAAAAGTGGACACATCGGTGACTGTATAATCGAGCCATACAACGGCAGGCATATCCAGCCTGGAGAGCCCCCCCTGGTAAGTTCCGGCCCATATGTCGCCATCCCTGGAAATGGCAATGGTATATACCTGATCCTTTACCAATCCGCCGGCAGCTGAATAGTTTGTCCAGTTCGTTCCATCAAATTTATACAAACCGGCATTGCCTCCAAACCATATATTCCCGAATCTATCTTCCTGAATATCTTCACCGGATCCCTCAATTCCTTCAGGGGCCCCATACTCAAACCAGTCCGCCCCATCAAATCTATAGAAGGGGCGGCCTGCAGTTAGCCAGAGGTTGTTCTTACTATCCATAAATATCTCACTGATGTACATACCGGTATTCCCATTCACTTCATATTCGCTCCATGTAGCCCCATCAAAAGAGCTAATCCCTGCAAAAGTTGAAAACAGCAGGTTTCCATTATGATCTTCTGCTATGGAATTTACATGGCCTTCAAGTAAACCATCATCGGTGGTATATTTGGTCCAGGTTGTCCCGTCAAATTTCCAGATCCCGGCTCCGTACAATCCGAACCACATGTTACCTTTGGAATCCTCATACATACATTCGGGCTGGCCATCACTCTGATCAAAGAAATGAGTCGTGAAATTGGTGCCGTCATATTTGACAACTGACTTTTTCGTACCATAATCATTCCCTATCCAGAGATTGCCCTTACTATCCTTAATCATCTCCCAGGCGTATCCAATAACTGAATCCTCCGGTAAATAATTCGAGAGGGAGTGACTGTATGGGTATGTCCAATTCGTACCATCATATACCTGCACGCCATAAAATCCTCCGAACCACATGTTCCCATCATTGTCTTCCGCACTTGACCAGACCGAGGGATGTATAAGCCCGTTACAGGTATTGTATGATGTCCATCCCGGCTTATCCGTATAATTGCCAAATACGTCATAATAGAAATAAATATGATCATTCCCGCTGTTCTGGTCTCCATCCGCCATAATGTTGACATCAATCTTGAATCTCCTTTGATAATCAGGTGTATTAAGGTCAATGAGGCTGGAGAATGTATAATTTATTGTATCACCTGGTAATAATGTCATGGTAACAGAATCTGCAGCTATCGGGACAGCATCCTTGTAATAGGAAATCTTGAAATCATAGATAGTATCCTTACCTGCATTTGAAAGTACCAGTATCAGGGTATCTGTACCGGGATTACATGCATCCTTTACACCGGACTGGCCGATCAGTGCCAAATCAACATCATAGTCTTTTACGCACCTTATTGAAAATGCCTGGCCCTGATCTTTATAGGTACGGTAAATACCTCCCATGTCAGAAGCAAGCCTCCTGAAGTATGAAATAGTGGATCCAACTCTGGAAGAGGTCCAGAAATTGGCTTCCTGACCAGTAATAGAAAATGTCCCGTATTCATCTCTGAATCCGGCAGGAACGGCGTTAAATCCAGAGGAATTGGTAGCCAGCGTATTCGGGTACTCCCAGAGGCCTGTATCCATTAATGTCCCGGTAGCTTTCAGCATACCACCCTGATCTGTTCCGCGCCATTCATTTCCGGCAGCTTGCCCTCCATACATGCCAAGAAATACTTCCATTGACTGCCATTCCTTGTCAGACGGAAGATGGTATCCTGTCGGGCACACACCCTGTACCATTTCAATCAAGCTGCTGTCCATGGCAGCGGCCCAGGTATAGAGCCTTCCATAGTCTTGTACATTCATTGTATCATTATCGGGCATATAATTGCCAGGAATAAGCCTTCCGTCAGCATAATGCATCGACCTTAGGTTTGCAGCCATCCAGATGGCGTTTCCAACAAATACAGTATTATAGTTAATCCCATCGAAATCAGTTACAGGCAAATAGGGCTGTGATATTGTTATCTTCATAGTGGCAGTGATCGCCCTGTTATCTGTTACAACCACTTCATAGATCCCTGCTGTCAACCCGGTCTGATCTTCATCGGCCGGTATCAAGCCTGAGCCATCTGCTGTGGTCCACAGGTATGTATACGGAGGCTGTCCGCCATCAACAGTTATATCAATATTACCATCTGTCCCCAGGTAGGTGGTTACGTTTGTTTTGTTATAGAGTAAAGACATATCACTCAGTTCCCAATTATAAGTCCCAAATGAGTAGCCTATCAATTCAATATAATAGGTAATTCCCGCATTCAGGAACACTGTGAGGGCTGTCTGTCCGTTACACACTTGATCCGCATAGTCCAATAATCCACCATTACAATCTTCATATACCCTGACCGAGGTCAGTACATCCGTTAGTCCACAGGTTGACAGGTTCACATTAGCAGAAATAACAGGTGTATAACTGAACCATTGTGATCCGGGAACCGAGTCGGGACAACTATTCATGCCCAATGTGGCAGGTAGAGGATTAGAGCAAAACTCTCCTGGCAGGGCTGGCCCTTCAGTCAGTGTCCAGTTATATACGCCAGCTGTATAGATTCCACTCCACTTGATATAATAGGTCTGGCCAAGGCTTATTTCAATATTGGCCTCAGATTGATTACCCATCTCGCAACCATTGTCGTTACCTCCGAGCCACATGGCATTACAACCATCCCATACCTCCACCCAGGTATTTTCTGAGGTCAGACCACATGTTGAAAGGGTCATCTTTCCGTTCATGGTCGCTGTATATGTATACCACTGATCTGTGTGCTGGGTATGATCAGCCACATTGGTCCCGGCAAAAGCCGGTTTGGCAAGAGAACAAAGTTCCCCTGGTATTGATGCTCTTTCAGACAAGCTCCAGTTATAAGATCCGGGTGCATCATATGTACCCCAATGTATATAAAACTTCTGTCCGGTTGTTGTTAGTACAATCATTTTAGACTGTAAATCACAGTAATCATCCGAGTAGCCCAGGTGTTCACCTTCACAGGTGTCGGCATAGATCTCCACCCAGGTATCTGTAGCGGTAAGGCCACATGATGACACTTCCAGTATCCCGTCCATTTTTGCCGTATATACATACCATTGTTGCACGTCGCCGGTGTGATCAGCCACATGGATACCGGTATCTACAGCGATCGGGCTGGTACAATCCAGTCCCGGAGTTACCTGCAATGGAATAAACATGTCATCGCATCCGAACGTCGCAAATGTCAATCCCTCCTCTGACCAGTCAATACCATTATTAAAAGACATTGAGATACCCCTGATCTCTGCGGCCCCAGTCCCGTAATAATCAGAAGGGGTAAATGTGATTGAATAGGTTGAATCCCCAAGAGGCATTAAAATGGGCCGTTGCATGTTGGCTCCTGTTCCATCAAAGTAAACCGGATGATTCCAGTTATGCTGGCTTTCTCCTATGAGAATGGCTGATGAATTAAATCCAACAGAATCGGCCCCGAGCAATGAATTTGCCGAACCCCCATTATTGCATGCATATTTAGCATCAAACACCAGAGTGATCTCATCAAATCCGGTTGCATCGGGTGGATCTATCGTTACCACCGGCTGGAGTGGTTTCTCCAACAGTGCCCAGGAATAGCTCCCTGAGGTATATATTGAAGACCAGTTAATAAAGTAGGTATAACCGGTATATGAAGCAAACTGGATCTTCGCCTGCGACCCGCATTCGTTATCATTCGAATTGATCATAATCATACCGCAGCCGTCCCATACCTCAACCCATGTATCTTCAGCTGTCGAATCACACGACGACAGAACAATCATACCATCCATTGTAGCTGTATAAACATACCACTGATCAACTGACCCGGCATGATCGGCAAAATTTACTCCAAGGTTACCTGACATTGGATTAATACAAGATTCCCCTATCGGTGGGACACTAAATGTAAGATACCAGTCATATGATGCGGCAGTATAATTACTTCCCCATTTAATATAATATGTAATGCCTGACAGCACATCAAATTCAAATTCAGACTGATTAAGGCAAAAATCATCATTTGATCCTATAACAGTTCCCTGACAATCGCTGTAAACAGTAACTATAGTATTTATAGCTGTGGAATCACAGGTGGTTACTTTCACCCTTCCGTTGGAGCCCGGTGTATAGGAATACCATTGATCTACACCACCCAGATGATCAGCAGCGTTTATGCCAACCACAGCAGTAAACGGATCGGTGCAAACCTCACCCTGCATAGCAGCGCTTTCACTCAATTGCCACCAGTAAGCCTGATCAGTTGCCCATCCTCTCCATACTATGTAATATGTCTGACCGTTGTTCACCGGGAAGGTGAATTTTGCCGCAGAAGTACCGCAGCTTTGTTCATCGGACCCTAGGAAGGTATCAAAGCACCCATCTGTATATACCTCAACATACGTGTCTATACCACTGGCACTGTCACAGGATGAAACAGTGATTTTTCCGTCCATCGTGGCGACATATGTATACCATTGATCCGCGTATCCGGCATTATCTGCAAAGTTGTCGCCGATCATCGCAGGTGTTGCATTGGAGCAATCGTTCCCACCCTGTGCGAATAGTCCGGCAGTGACAGCAATCAGGGTAGCAAACAGAAAAGAAAATACTTTTGTATTCATCGTGATAGGTTTTTGATTTTATTCAAGGTAAAAAGAAAATATATACAGGAAAAATAATTCATGCGTATTAACTTTAAATGAGATATGAAAAAATATATGATATTTCTTGAAATAAAAATATACAACAATAATTTAGATGCAATTTTTCAGAAAAGTTACTTAAAATAATGCTATCTGCAATATCATTTCACCCCTGAAAATCACATAAATAAAAATAAAGAAAATAAAAATAACTCCCCAAATAAAGAAGGCAGCTTCTCAAGGTTCTAAATTTATATTTTAGAGCCATCTTCTTTATTTATTGCTTAACCACTTTACTGATCAAATATTCATGCTCCGTTTGCAGAATCAGTTTAATCCGCAATGGAAATCAGGTAACCACCATGTTTCCTGATGTTTAGCACAATTCCATCATCAAAAATAAGGTATTGTCCCTTTATCCCGGTCAGGGTCTCCCTCATATAATGTGTTTTATCAAAGCCGATACTTTTTACTTTCTCCGGGTAATCCTCAACAGGGTAATTCAATTCAAAGATTTCATCATCATCTGAAATGTATTCCTGCAGATCCATCGGGAGCAGCTCCTCCGCCCTGCCCTTTTCTTCGACCAGGTCGATATCTTCAGGGCAACCGGATGTAAGCATTTTTCTCCAGTTGGTCTTGTCATCCATATAATCTTTCAGTGCCAATTCAATGGTACCGGCAATGAACCTGTTAGGCGTCCGGCAAATCCGGATCGCCTTTTCTGCTCCCTGGTCTATCCAGCGCGCAGGTATTTGTGATATCCTGGTTACACCCACTTTAAGACCGCTGGTTAATGATAAATAAACAATATGATCCTGCAGGCAATGGTTTTGCGACCACTGCATATCGCGGCTGATCCCTTCATGTGCCCGGCAGAGTTCAGGTCTCAACACACATTCTGAAGTTTCAGGGGCATTCAGGAAGCAGGGGTAACAATATCCCTGGGCAAAGGAGGTCTTTGTCTTTTTACCACAGCGGATGCAATTGATCTGGTCGAGATACAGCAATTCGATCTCCTTCCCGATTAATTCATTCATATCGATCAGCTCATCACCCACCGGCAAACAATAATGAACCACACCGGAATACTCCGATTTCATCATTAATATATTTCCCTGATAATGCATTAGTTCGTATTTGCCTTTAAAATTATATATAATATTTCTAAATAACAGATAATTGTACAACAATAAATAATCCTGCATCCCTTTAATTTTAGGCATTCTAGTCATTCTAGTCATTCTAGTCATTCTAGTCATTCTAGTCATTCTAGTCATTCTAGTCATTTTAAAATTTTACTACTATGTATTGCATATTACTATATATTTTATATATCTTTGCATAGAAATATAACTTGTTATGAATAGTAATTACAAACTGAGTACAATAATTAAATATAAACTTCTGATTATCATTGGTTTATTTGTTGTGGCGGTCTTAAATGGGGCGCGGCAGGTGGAGCATCCCGGTCGGAATGCTCCTGTACATGAAGGGAATATTTCAACAATAAAACCCTTTCGTGATATGAACGATGACTCATTTACCTATAATGATATTTATCCAATATACTTCCTTGAACGGGAATAATAAAATAATTAAAAAATGAATGTGGAAAACGCAAAAGCACAGATGAGGAAGGGAGTCCTGGAGTATTGCATACTGTCCATCCTCGCAGAGAATGATGCCTACGCCACCGACATCATCAATACATTGAAGGCTTCAAAACTGATTGTTGTTGAAGGTACCCTGTATCCACTACTCACCAGGCAGAAAAATGCCGGATTGCTGAGTTACCGGTGGGAAGAATCAACGCAGGGACCTCCCAGGAAGTATTATGCATTAACAGAAAAGGGGAAAGAGTTCCTGAAAGAACTGGTTGCTTCCTGGAATGAATTGGTGGATGCTGTGAATTCAATTAATACAACTGCTAAAAAGAAAAAATAAAATACCTTATCATGAAAAAGACTGTAAAGATCAATTTAGGCGGACTAATTTTTAACCTGGACGAAGACGCCTTCCAGGTCCTGAAGAATTACCTGGATGCAATTATCTCACATTTCAGGGACCAGGAAGAAGGGAAGGAGATCATTGAGGACATCGAAGCCAGGATGGCAGAGTTGTTCCAGTCCAAAGTAAGTGAAAAGAAAGAGGTGATTACCCTTCAGGATGTGAATGATGTTATTGAGATCATGGGCAAGCCCGAGGAGTTATTCGAGGAAAAAGAATCCGAAAGCGATGCAACAGATCCAAAAGGCAAAGGACAAAGGAAGCAGAACAGGAAACTGTACCGTGATCCGGATAATGCCATACTGGGCGGTGTGGCCTGCGGGCTGGCAGCCTGGTTCGGCATTGAAGCCTGGGTAGTGAGGTTATTGCTTATCATTTTCACCATCCCGTTCCAGGTTTTCATCATTGTATACATCATTCTCTGGATCGTGTTGCCCAAAGCAGAAACAGCAGCACAGAAACTCGAAATGCGTGGTGAAAGAGTAACGGTTTCCAACATTGAAAAAACCGTCAAGGAAGAATATGAGACAGTAAAAGACAATGTTAAACGGGTAAGGCAATCCAAAGAATTCAAAAAGACCCGGAGTGTACTGGATGATATTTTTCATATTATTGGCCGGATATTCCTGGTCTTTCTGAAGATTATCCTCTTCATTATTGGAATTTCACTTATCATTGCCGGTATTTCGGCTATTATGGGATTGACCGGAGCGGTATTTTTCAGCCATGCATTTTTCCCGATTGAATTATGGCATGGAACATTCTATAATTTTCATGAACTTTTTGGATTTTTTACCACTCCAACCAATATTACCCTGTTTGCCATGGCCCTGATTTTTGCAATAATTATTCCTGTTGTAGCGTTGATTTACGGAGGCATAAAACTTATTTTCAGGTTTAAAGCCAAAGACAAGGTGATAGGCCTTACAGCATTAGTGTTGTGGATATTAAGTATAATATTCCTTGTCACCATGTCGGCTTATGAGGGAACCCATTTCCTGAGTTCAGAGTGGAATAAGGAGAGTGAATACCTGGAGAATTTTGATTCAGACACGCTGTATATTTACATGGAATCCGATCCGGGAATAACAGGATTTAACGACAGCTGGTTTTATGAAGATAATGATGAATGGCATATAATCTCCGGTGAAAACAAGGTGTATGGCAAAATAGATCTCGACATCGAATATACTGACGGAGATTCATTTGAGATAGTTATATATAAAAAATCCCAGGGGCAGTCACGGCTTCAGGCCTCCATTAATGCGGATCATATTGAATACGATTATGTCCAGGATGGCTCCAGCCTGATATTGGATCCTTATTTTTCTATCGATAAAGAATACAAATGGAGGGATCCCGATACAGAAGTTAACATCCTTGTCCCGGAAGGCAAATACATATACCTGGAAAAAACCACACAAAACTTTCTCGACAATGTTGATCACATCGAACATGGATCCTTATGGAAGCTCCCCGGCAAAACCTGGAAGATGACCGGGGAGGGATTGGAGGAATAATATCCCTGGAGTCGAAGTAATGCTAGTTGAAAATTGATAAATTTGCCATGAGATTAAACAGTAAAATTACTGGTAACTCAACGGGCAATGATCAAACTTACCATAATAGCAATTATCATCCTCGTGATCAATATCCCGTTCGGATACTGGCGGGCCAACGTAAAAAGGTTTTCATTGCATTGGTTCCTGGCCATTCACATCCCGGTTCCACTGATTGTTGCCATACGATTTGCCTCCGGAATTGGTTTTGCCTGGTATACATACATCTTTCTCGTTTCAGCATTTTTCATTGGACAACAATTGGGCTCCTTCATAATTAAAAACATTGAGAACCGCTGTGACCAGATATCTTCTTGTCTTGTGATGGACGTTTATAGATGCATAAGGTATTGATCATCATCCATGATTTTTATCCTGTCAACCATATTCATTACCCTTGCCCTGATATTTTATTCATTAGGGGTATGGGCCGAAAGAATTGCCCGGTTGCTTAAGCCATGGCATGTAATTACATTCTGGACAGGTTTCACTTTTGATGTTTCAGGAACTGCACTGATGCACCTGTTGGCTGAAGATCCTTTTAACCTGTTGAATATTCATACGCTTACAGGACAGCTTGCCCTGTGGCTCATGCTTGCCCATGCCATCTGGGCAACATCTGTGGTACGGCACGGCAGGGAAACGCTCCGGGTCAAGTTTCATAAATACAGCATGTTCGTATGGCTGGTGTGGCTGGTACCCTATTTTGGCGGTATGATTATGGGAATGGGCAGATAAATCTACATTATGATAAAAGCAAAATTGTCTTTTGGATTGATTTTACTTTTGACCTTAGTTCCATCAGTAATTACAGCACAGGTAGACAAGGAAGATATTACTTTCGGGAAATACAGGACAATTTATTCTGAGGTCCTCGGCCAGGAAAGGATGCTTTATGTGAAGCTGCCTGAAAATTATGAATCGTCTGAGGATGCTTATCCGGTGGTATTTCAATTATATGCTCACTTCCTGGAAAGTTATTACCTTCCGGTAGTCAGGACTACCCATCTGATGGCCCAGATGGGTGAGGCTCCGGAAATGATCGTTGTTGGGAGTATGAAAAAGCGCTTGAAATATTTCACAGGATGCACGAGCTTTATCCGGAGGGTTTGATGGGGTATGACAGGCTGGGCAGTGTATATTACCAACTCGGTAAGCCCGACCTCGCAATTAAATACTACAAAATGTTCCTTAACAAAGAGCCGGATAATCCAAGGATCAAAGGAATCATTGAAGGGATAAAGGCAGAATCTGAAATCTGATTTCTCCGGGTTTATAAATTTTGTGCCAAAATCCACAAAAAAACCCGGCTTTTACACCGGGATTTGTTGACCCACTAGGGCTCGAACCTAGACTCTTCTGAACCAAAATCAGACGTGTTGCCAGTTACACCATGGGTCAATCCACAAAAAGTGGTGCAAATATAGGAAAAAAGTGAAATTCAGAAAAGAAAAGAGGTTGCAAGTTGCCTGCCTTCGGCAGGTAAACAGGTTGCAAGTTTTAAGCTTCAGCCTGCAGGCAGGGAGGGTTGCAAGTTTCAGGTTACAGGTTGCAGGTTAGCGCTCGCTGAGAACACCGCGGATGTCAGAGGTTTTTCTTCTCTAATATGACTTTGCCGGATTTAGGATAACGATATGGAGGGTTGTCCGGCTCAATGGTAAACTCAGATGTTATTACAGCAGTATATTTGTATTCCACCTCCCAGCCCTCCCCTGTTTCCACCGGATCCCCGATTTCATCAATTATAAAATTAACATCACTCAAATGTCCGCTGCCCCCGGCCTGTTCACCCAGCTTTTCGTACTTTTCAATTTGCCCGATAACGGCTTTTTCTATTTGTTCTTTGGTTGGCATACCATAAATTTACTGAATTAATCTCAAGTCTTTGGATCCGGTTTATATTGAAACATATAATAAAGGCATTTTAAAAGACCGTGCCAGACAACTGCATGAATCACTGAAATGCTGCAATCTGTGCCCCAGGCAATGCAGTGTCGACCGCCTGTCGGGGGAAACAGGCACCTGCAGTACCGGAGAGTATGCCATGGTCTCAAGCTATTCACCTCATTTTGGTGAGGAGGCTCCCCTGGTTGGGAACCACGGTTCAGGGACCATTTTCTTTACCCATTGTAACCTGCTCTGCTCATTCTGCCAGAATTTTGATATCTCCCACGAAGGCAGGGGAAGGACCGTTACAGACAGGGAACTGGCCGATATGATGCTGAGCCTGCAGGCACTCGGATGTCATAATATCAACTTTGTCACACCCAGTCATGTCATACCCCAGATCCTCTCTGCCCTTTTACTCGCCGTTGAAGATGGACTTAATATTCCCCTGGTTTATAACAGCGGGGGCTATGATTCGCCTGATACACTCAGGCTCCTGGATGGAATCATTGATATTTACATGCCAGACTTTAAATTCTGGGATCCTGAACCGGCCCGGGCAACATGCGATGCTCCCGATTATCCCGAAATAGCCAGGAAAGCCATAAAAGAAATGCACTCCCAAACCGGCAACCTGATCCTTAACCACCAGGGAATAGCCACCAGAGGACTCCTGGTCCGGCACCTGGTCATGCCGGAAAAAATGGCAGGTACTGAACAGATCATGAATTTCCTGTCCGGAGAAATTTCGCCCGAGACCTATGTCAACATTATGCCCCAATACCGTCCTTGCGGTAAAGCATACCAGCATGAACAACTGGGTAGGGGTATATCATCTGCTGAATTTTATGATGCCATTGATCTGGCAAAAGCGGCAGGAATAACCAGGCAATAAAGCAAAAAGCTGAACAGGAATTATGATTGTATCTTTTTTCGTAATTTTACAAATGAGTTAGGGAATCACGCTGCTTAATACCAAACCAATGGATGGAAAAAAGATTACTGTAAAGCATTACCTTAATAAGAGGGCCAAGCCCAGGGAATATAAAAAGGAGCTGTTCTATCCGCTTTATATCCAGATCATTGTTGATGCCAAGAAAGCTCAGATAAAAAGCAGGATCAATGAACACCTTGAGATCTACCAGAGTGAAATTGATCAGATGACCGGTAAAAATAAGGAACTCGACCAGCTGATCCTGACAGGTTATTTCACCGAAAAGCAGATGGGTAATGTTTACAAGAATGAAACATTTCCATTATTCCATCTCCTTTCTGATGAAATTGATGTGATAAAAAGGATCATCGTCCTGCAAAAACCTTTTAACAGCAAGAACTTTACATTACAACATTTTTCATATGAATATGAAAAACATGTGACTGAAATTACCGACATCCTCGACAATCACATCAAAGATAAATACAGGATCAAGTTAAATGAGATCTTCCTGGAAACCGTGGATAAAAAGGACGAGAGGCGGACTTTTAATATATCCAATTACTTCATCCATTATGTCAACTGGAAAAATACTTTCAGTAATTATTATCAGGTTACTTATGAAGCCATCCCGAGTGAATTAAAATACATTGAGAATTACCTGGATCCTTCGCTGCTGGATTCAATCAAGGCTTATATGGCATATCACTCCAAGGTAAACCTGGTAAAAAGACACATGGAGAAGAAAGAGCATGGTAAAATATCAACTGTCTCCTACCTCGACTGGATTATTGAAATCAAGGGATTGCTCGGGAAGGAATTTTTAAAAATATTCGGAAAGAAAAAGGCTGAACTTTA
This sequence comes from Bacteroidales bacterium, assembly GCA_016783865.1. The sequence continues at coordinate 8,443 of JADHVS010000007.1, read as the reverse complement.
CGTCGACAGTCTTGATAAAATACTGGAAATAGAAATTCATAAAAAATAATATTGCGAGGTTATCGCAAAAGTCATAATTTCGTCATCCTGAACTCGTTTCAGGATCTGCAACTTGCTGATAATTAGATCCTGAAATAAATTCAGGATAACTGTTCTACTGAAGTCAAGCACTTTTGCGACAGCCTCGTAATTAATTCTAATAAATGTCCAGCCTGTACTGACTCAGCTCCTTATCCAGCGTTTTTGCATTTCCCGTCAGTTTATCCAGGTGCTTCCAGAACTGTTTGCTGTGATTTCTGTGAACAGTATGTGTTAATTCGTGCAATATCACATAATCGACCAGATGCTGCGGTAGTCTCATCAAATGCAGGCTCAGGTTAATATTGTTTTTTGAAGAACAACTACCCCACCTGGTTTTGTTATTTTTAATAAAAACCCCTTTATATGAAAAGCCATGAATCCTGGCCAACCCGCTCAGCCTTTCAGGGAGATGCTTCTTTGCTTCCTTTCGCCATGCAGCCTCAATCCCCCACCTGATCATATCCTGGATTTCTTTGGATTTGATATCAGCAGCATCCGGACAAGACACTATTATTTTTTTCCCAACTATCTTAATACCGGGCATATCCTGGTTGGTCCGCTCAATCTGCAATGAGTGCTCAAAAGTATTGAACTCAGCATGGTCATCAAAAAAGGTGTGGTTGCTTTCAGCTACCTTTATCTTGCCCATGTTTTTTCTCAGCCAGTTCTCCTTTTGTGCAATAAACTTTTCACCCCTGCTGAATGAAACATAAAGGGGAACTGTAACTTTTATCCCCTGGAATGGTCTGATTGATATGGCAACGTTTTTCGCCCTTGAGCTTTTAATCAACCTGATCTCACCAAATTCTTTATGGTGTATTAATTTTTCCGTTAATCCCACAGCTTCAGATACAATAAAATAATTGAAAGGAAGTATAAGTACTATAAATAACTATCTTTATGCCTCATAATTTTTAACCCCGGTAAAAATATAGAACATAAAATGAAAAACATCTTTCTACTATTCGTTTTTTCAATTTTCATTATTCCGTTCAGCCTGGGACAAGAGCCATGGTCATTGGAGAATTGCATAAAGTATGCTTTAGAAAACAATATTTCGATTAAACAACAAGCCATTAATACAGAGTATAATTCAAATGTCCTGCAGCAATCAAAGATCAACCTTGCTCCGAACCTGAACGCAGGTGCTAATCATGGATGGTCGTTCGGACGTGCACTCGACCAGACCACCTATGAGTTCACCGAGCAGGAGTCGGTCATGTCGACCAATGTAAATGTAAACAGCAGGGTTACATTGTTTAATGGATTACAACAGCTCAATACCATCAAACAAAATGAATTTAATCTGATGGCCAGTTTGCAGGATCTTGAAAAGCTGAAAAATGATATTTCATTGTTTATCGCGTCTGCCTATCTTCAGATTTTGTTCAACAGAGAATTATTGGCCGTATCACAGAGCCAGCTGGAAACAACACATGCACAGGTTGAGCGCACACAGAAACTGGTAGATGCCGGAAGCCTGGCTTATGGAGCGCTTCTTGAGATCAAGGCCCAGGAAGCCAGTGAAGAACTGAATGTAGTAAATGCCCAGAATCAACTGGATATGTCTTTCCTAAACCTTACCCAGATACTCGATCTTGATTCTGTAGGTGATTTTGATATCATCATACCTGAATTTGGTGATATCGCCACACAGGAAATAATGCTTACTGTAGGTTCAGTTTACAGGGATGCAACAACCCGGTTACCGCAAATAAAAAGTGCTGAATTCCTGTTGTCAAGTTCTGAAAAAGGCCTTGAGATAGCCCAAGGAAACCGCAGTCCCAGCCTTTCAATGAGTGGATCCTTTGGAACCGGTTACTCCGATTACCGCCAGAGACTGATCGATCCCGATCCTCTCAACCCGGTATTTGAACCCTATCCCTTCTGGGATCAGATGGTCGATAACCGGAGCACAGGCATTACACTGGGTTTAAGCGTTCCTATTTTCAATGGTTGGATGGTTAACACCGGTATCAGCAACGCAAGGCTTGGTGTGATGAATTCAAAGCTTAACCTTGATACCCAGAAAAATAACCTGTATAAGGAGATCCAGCAGTCTTATGCTGACGCTGTTGCTGCAAGAAAACGATACCTGGCCGCCCAGGAAGCAGTCACATCAATGGAAGAAGCTTTTAAATATACAGAGAACAAATTTGAGGTGGGCCTGATCAATACCGTCGATTATACTTTCGATAAAAACAGGCTTACTGCAACCCAGTCTGACCAGCTTCAGGCGAAGTATGACTATATTTTTAAAATGAAAATCCTTGATTTCTACAGGGGAATGCCATTGTCACTATAACACAAATAAATCAATGAAACGAACATGAAACCAAAAAAACTCTTAAGATACATTATCATCCTTGCAGTCCTCCTGGTCATTCTCGCCGTTGTAGGGAAAAAAGTAGGCTGGTTTGGAAAGGAAGAATTCATCCAGGTAGCGGTTGAAAAGGCTGAAACACGTAAAATCGTTGAAACCATCACAGCAAACGGAAAAATCCAACCGGAAACTGAGGTGAAGATCAGCCCGGAAGTGTCGGGCGAGATTGTTGAACTTCATGTAGTTGAAGGAGAATTCGTTGAACAGGGAAAACTGCTTGTCAGGATAAAACCCGATCTTTATATTTCTTCCAAAGATCGTGCTGCAGCCGCGCTGAACTCTTCAAAAGCCCGTCTGGCCCAGGCAGAAGCCCAATTCATCAACAGTGAATTATCGTATAACAGGAATAAATCATTGTGGGAGCAGAGGACTATTTCAGAATCAGAATATGAAACTGCACAGGCCAATTATCAAACATCAAAAGCCGAACTGGAAGCTGCCAAATATTCTGTGAAAAGTGCCGAGGCATCGTTGAATGAGGCACAGGAAAACCTGATAAAAACATCCATTTATGCGCCTATGTCCGGAACTATTTCCGCCCTGATGGTAGAAAAAGGTGAGCGTGTTGTTGGTACGGCCATGATGACCGGTACAGAAATGATGCGTGTTTCTGACCTGACCCGGATGGAGGTCAAGGTGGAAGTGAATGAGAACGATATCGTCCGTGTAAATATGTACGATACTGCCAATATCGAGGTGGATGCCTTCCTGGGAGAAACCTTTAAAGGGATTGTTACAGAAATTGCCAATGCAGCCAATACATCAGGACTTGCTGCCGACCAGGTGACCAATTTCAATGTTAAGGTATTTCTGTTACAATCTTCCTATGAACATCTGTTTGAACAGGGGTATAAGAATCCCTTCCTCCCCGGGATGTCGGCCACTGTTGATATTGAAACAGATATTAAGTATGATGTCCTTGCGATTCCAATCCAGGCTGTAACTACCAGGGCCGATTCAATTTACGAAGAACTGGCTGATTCGCTCGACAAAAAACCGGATGAAGATAAAGACGAACGGGATGTCAGGGAAACCGTTTTCCTGGTTAGTGAAGATGGAACGGTTGTGATGCGGGAAGTTAAAACAGGAATTCAGGATAATAACTATATCCAGATCCTTGAAGGTGTTGAAGTGGGTGAAGAGGTTATTACAGCGCCTTATTCCGCTATAAATAAAAAACTTGATCAGGGAAGTCCTGTTGAAGTTGTTGATAAAGACGAACTCTTCAAACCTAAAAAGAAAAAAGACCGGTCATAAACAGGATTCCGGTCAATCTTCCTGAATATGGCCCGGATACTTAATATCGAAACATCCACGCATGTTTGTTCTGTATCCCTTTCTCAGGATGGCATGCTCGTTGATACCAAAGAAAGCAGCGAAGATAAATCACATTCCCGTCTGCTTACCCTGTTTATCCAGGATATTCTTGATTCCCATAAGCTCGAAGTTTCCTCTCTTGATGCAATTGCCGTTAGTAAGGGGCCGGGATCTTATACCGGTTTACGGATCGGGGTATCAACCGCCAAAGGCCTTGCTTATGGCGCCGGGATCAAACTGATCGGGATTAATTCGCTGCAGGCCCTTAGCCAGGCTGTTATCAGGGATTATTCTGGCCAGCTTACACCCGTTGGTGCTGATATCATATTGCTCTGTCCAATGATCGACGCAAGACGCATGGAGGTATACATGGCCCTGTATAATATTGCCAACCAGCCTGTTAAAGAAACCGATGCAGTCATTATAACTCCTGACACATTTGCCTCATACACAGACAAATATAAATTGTGGTTATTTGGAACAGGTGCGGCGAAATGCCGGGAAATCATTGATCATCCCAATATCATTTTTCTCGATGATATTGAATCCTCTGCAAACAGCATGGTCGAATTATCGGAAATGGCCTTCAACGGGCAACAGTTTGAAGATGTCGCATATTTTGAACCCTTCTATCTGAAAGATTTTATAGCAACCATTCCTAAAAATAAAGTCATCAGGAAAAATAATTAAGGTACGCTATTTGTTTAAGCATAATAAAGACCTGAAAATTGAGGTATATTATTTCCATATGGTTGGTTGTTCTGGCAGATCCCCCCGGGCATGCCCAGCATAATTTTCAGGCTGGTGAGATCCTTGAATATGTGCTGCATTACGGTCCGGTCAATGCAGGCAAGGCAACAGGCACATTAACATATGCCACAATAGACGGCAAGAAGGTTTTCTATAGTGAGGGTCTGGCTCAATCTACCGGACTGGCTGACAGATTATATAAAGTAAGGGATATTTATGGATCCTGGTTTGATCCTGTAACCCTCCTGCCGGTAAAATCCAATCGCGACATAAGCGAAGGCAAATATAAGAGAAAGGATGAGGTTTCCTATGACCACTCCAATGGCAAAGCATACAGTCCTTCAGGGGAACACGAAGTACCAAAAGATATACGGGACATGGTTTCAGTTTTATATTATATCCGCAGCCTTGATTTTGATACTATAAGGGTAGGAGACATCATTCCCATAAATACATTTTTCGATGATGAATTATTCCCGTTCGACATTCGATACAGGGGTAAGGAAAAAGTAAAAATCAAAATGGGTGAATTCAACTGCCTGAAATTGGTGCCGTTTGTCGAACCCGGCCGGATCTTCGAATCAGAAGACGACATGACCATCTGGATTTCCGACGATGCCAACAAGGTCCCGGTCAGGGTCAAATTTGACCTTATGATAGGTTCGATAAAATGCGACCTGACCAGTTACTCAGGCCTCAAATACTGATCTGAAATATCATCCCTTTTTATCCTTGTTACTTTGATGTTTAATTACTTATTTTGGGCCAGGATTGAAAATAATCAAATATGGCAACCACAGCAGATTTTAAAAACGGAATGTGCCTTGAATTTAACAACGATCTTTATACCATCGTTCAATTCCAGCATGTCAAACCCGGCAAAGGTCCCGCCTTTGTCCGCACCAAACTTAAGAGTCTGACCACCGGAAAAGTGATCAACAACACATTCTCCGCAGGAGTTAAAGTGATTGCGGCAAGGGTAGAACGCAGGCCTTATCAATACCTATATTCCGACGATGTGGGATACCATTTTATGCATCGTGAGACCTATGAACAGATCTCACTGGAAGCCAATTTTATTGAAAATCCTGATCTTTATAAAGAAGGCCAGCAGGTGGAGATAGTCGTTCATGCCGACACAGAAACACCTCTCTCCTGTGAACTGCCTCCTTTTGTTGAGATGGAAATTACTTATTCCGAGCCCGGAGTAAAAGGAGATACTTCTTCCTCGACAGCACTTAAGCCAGCCACCCTTGAAACCGGAGCATCCATAAATGTGCCGATTTTTGTGAATACAGGCGACAAGATCAAGGTGGATACCAGGACAAGGGAGTATGTGGAAAGGGTAAAAAATTAAACCCTTCCATTTTCATCAAAAATACTTACCTTTATATGTCTGCCAGTATCAGACATATAGATTATTGATATGCCTGCAAAAAAATCATTTACCCGACTTAAACAATATTCCTTCAAGCTGAATTCACTGCTTGAGATCACCCAGGCCATTAACTCCAATCTTCCTATACCGGGACTTCTGAACAAATACAGGAGTATTCTCCAGGATGAATTGAATATTGGGAAAATCATTATATATAAACTGAATGACAAGTGGGAAAGCATCCTGGCAATGGGCATATCGGATAAGGACATTGAAGATATCGATGTAGCCAGGGACCTGGTGAATTATAAAGAGATTACTTTTGTTACCTCATCACCAAACAAATCTCTGAGCCGGTTCGACATCATCATTCCGGTCATTACACAGGATACACCCCTGGCCTTTGTGCTCATAGGAGATATAGATGAAGAAGGCGAAGGGGTTAGTCCAACGATTAAGCATTTACATTTCATTCAAACCCTGTCTAATGTAATCATTGTCGCCATTGAAAACATCAGGTTATTCAATGAAAGCCTGCAGCAGGAGGCCATGAAAAAGGAGCTTGAACTGGCTTCCAGGATGCAGAACATGCTCATCCCGGCCGATAATAAATTACCTTCCAGTAAAAATATCCATGTCAAGGCTTTTTATCATCCACATTTTGAAGTTGGAGGTGACTATTACGACTGTCTGGCATTGAGCGAGCACGATGTGGGATTCTGTATTGCTGATGTATCGGGAAAAGGTATTTCGGCTGCCATATTAATGTCTAATTTTCAAGCCAACCTCAAGGTATTGTTCAGGCATGGCACACCACTCCCCCAATTGGTTGAAGAGCTCAACCAAAGGGTAATGGAAAGCGCTAATGGAGAAAAATTCATTACACTTTTTATAGGACAGTATAATTCCCAAACCAGGAAACTGGATTATATTAATGCCGGACATAATCCCCCTCTCCTTTACGAGAAAAAGAAAAAGGAATTGATGCTGTTGGGAAATGGATGTGTGGGGATGGGTATGCTTGACAAGATCCCGGTTATTGAAACAGGCCATAAAGTCATTGAAGAACCCACCAAAATTTTATGTTATACCGATGGACTGGTTGAACTTGTTGATGAAGACGGTGTGGAATTCGGGACGAAAAACATCGAACGGTTATTACAAAATTCATATTCCATCGCTAAGAATATCGATGAGATCATCGTTGATCAGAAGATTCTTACCGGTAGTACCGCGATTTTTGATGATATTACTATCCTGGGACTGGAGTTAATCCCTTAATCTTCACTTGCAGACTCGTCGACTTGCGGACCCGCAGACTCTTTCTTGGTTTGAATATCCATTACGACCAGCATGGCTGTAAATCCCCAGAATGCAGCAGACGCTTTATCGGTATCCAGGAAATTATTCAGCACCCCATGTAAATAATAGGTTATTAATCCAAGCAATATTACCAGGGCATAGATCTTTATCCGCTTATCGCGAGACCTGGCATATATCCGTAATCCGGTAAAGATTGTCAGGATAATAATAAGTATGATAGTAAGGGCACCCAGCACCCCGGATTCAGACAATGGCCCTATGTATTCACTGTGTGCATTTCCCAGGTTGGCTGCATTTGTACTGATGATGGTCTTTTCCTTCTCCAATTGAAAAGGTGCATAATTAAACATGTAGGTGCCCGGGCCCCAACCGAAAGCCGGTTTCTCTTTGAACATCCGCCAGGCACAACTCCAGCGGTTCAATCTCTCCCTGTTTGAAGCATCATTGGCGACATTGGAAATCGACTTAATATGCTCAGCCAGATCATCGGAGGATACCTGTTCGTTCTGCTCCATGGTTATCAGGATCTCAGTTCTCTGGGAATACAGAAAGCCAAGTAATAAGATACCCAGAATAACCAGGTAACCGAATTTTATTTTAAGCCTGATTACAATAAAAATTGCCAATGCTCCTGCAAGACTAACCCAGGCAGCGCGGGTAAATGAGAACACCAGGGCAATCATGAATAATCCTAAAATGATCCAGTGGAAAATCTTCTTTACCAGGGAGAAGTCTTTCTCTGTAAAAAGAAAACCAACCAGGACCGGTATGAAGAATGCCAGCATGGCACCATAGGAGGTATGGTCGTTGTAAAACGGTCCAACCACATAATGGGCTGTCTGCTGTGTCATTCCATATCCAACATGACGAACCAGGCTGTATAAGATGACAAATGAAAAGGAAATGACATACAGCCAGATATATGTTTTCATCTTTTGAGGACTCGTAAACATCTGGCTGGCAATGAAATAAAAAGTCACCAGAAACCATATCCGTGCAAAAAGAAACTTAAAGGATACCAATGGTATGGTGCTGGTGATGCAGGTTATCAGGATCCATGCAAGGTTCAGGTAGATGGCTATGGATACCGGATGATGAAGCATCCTTTTATCAAATTTCCCCTCATATAAAATCTTCAGTATAAATACGATAAGCACCCCTATTAAAAGTGGTTCTGTAGGCAGGGCAAGATCAAAGGTCAGCCCTTCTAT
>JADHVS010000090.1 GCA_016783865.1 Bacteroidales bacterium | reverse complement strand
AGGATAAAAATGGCAACCTGCTTGCTACATTCCAACCCAACCAGCGTGAAGCCCTCTCTGCAAAAACAGCTTATTTAATGGTCAACCTGTTAAAAGGTGTGGTTGACGGAGGAACAGCTTTCAGGTTGAGGCATACCTATAACTTCACTGCAGAAATAGGAGGTAAAACGGGGACCACTCAAAATCAATCAGATGGCTGGTTTATGGGGATAACGCCAAAACTTACCGGTGGGGTTTGGGTAGGCGGCGAAGACAGATCGGTTCATTTTGATGAACTTACACTCGGTTCCGGAACCAACATGGCATTACCTATCTGGGCCATCTATATGGACAAGGTTTATAATGACAGCACACTGAACATTTTTCAGGAAGACCTTTTCGAACCTCCACCGGGATTCAACATAAACCTGGATTGTAAGGTGAATGAAAATCTGGATCAGTTTTTTAATTATGAGCTGTGGGAAGAGGAGTTTAACTAATCGTGGATTTGATTGAAGAACACAGAACAGGGATTTATGATTTGTGAAGTTCAAAAATCAAATATCCATGTTCCTTGTTGGATATTATATTTCTAGTCCAGAATAGCATCAATTAAAGACTTTGTGTAGTCATCCCCGGGATTTTTATATATCTCCTCGGTATTTCCCGATTCAATCAATTCTCCATCCCGGATAACAATAATTCTGTCTGACATATATTTAACCACTGCCAGATCATGAGATATAAACAGAAAGGTTAATTTAAGAAATCCCTTAAGGTCGTTCAGGAGATTCAATACCTGGGACTGGACTGAAACATCCAGCGAAGAAACAGATTCATCGCAGATCAATAATTCTGGTTCGGTTGAAAGCGCACGGGCAATTCCAATACGTTGACGCTGTCCGCCAGAGAATTCATGTGGATACCTGTAATAATGACTGGACTGAAGTCCAACATTTTCAAGCAGTTCCATCACCTTTTTGGTTCGTGCCTTCTTTCCTTTGTGGAGATGGTGAACAAGCATCCCTTCCGCAATTGCGTCACCGATCCTTATCCTGGGATTAAGAGAGGAATAGGGATCCTGAAATATCATCTGTACTTTTTTCCGGAATTTTTTCATATCTCTTGCATTCATTCCCTGAACGGATTTTCCATGAAACACGATTTGTCCGGAATAGGATTGAACCAGTTGAATGATACTTTTTCCGATGGATGATTTCCCACTGCCCGATTCACCGATCAAGCCCAGTGTTTCTCCCGGATAAATATGGAAGCTGAAATGGTTTACTGCAGTAAATGATTTATTTCCAGAAAATATAATACCCGTTCTTTGTTTGTACCGGACCGATAACTCATGAATAGAAAAGATCGGAGGCGATTCATAATCTGGTTTTGTGATTGTGTACAGTGATTTTTTCTGGTCGGCCTTTATCTTATCCGGATACATGAAATCTGATACTGTACGAAGCCGGTCTTCCTGATAATCAAGTTTTGGTCTGCAAGCAATTAGTCCTTTTGTATAGGCCTCTTTAGGGGAGTTTAAAACATGATGGGCAGATCCTGATTCGATTATCTTTCCCTGATACATCACTACAACCTGGTCCGATACTTTTTTAATTACTCCCAGGTCATGAGAAATAAACAATATTCCCATGGACCTGTTTTTCCGGATCTTATTCAGTAATTGTAATATATTTTTCTGAATGGTTACATCCAGGGCTGTAGTTGGTTCATCGGCAATCAATAGTTGAGGATCTCCTGCAAGGGCCATGGCGATCATCACCTGCTGTCGTTGCCCCCCGGATAATTCATGAGGATATTTGTGGATGATCCTGGCTGCATCAGGAAGATCCACTTCATTAAAGAGTGCTATTGTTCTCGACTTAGGCATTGCTCAAAAATTAATTGGCATTCTTTGTGTTGATTATGATAATATTGAATAATTCCAATCAGGAAGGACTTCATCTCTTTTAATCTTGATTGCATTTTCGACTTCTTTTTTATCGAACTTCATTCCTGATTGATATTCTTTTTCATTTAAGAAGGCTTGTATGGCAAGTCCTTTACTGGTGGTTGTCGATTCAATATAATTTATTGCTACCTCATGTGATCGTAAAGGCACACCTGCCCAGTTTTTTGAGATATGTGAAAACATTCTATGTTCAATCGGATTCCACTTTGAAGCACCTGAAGGATAATGGCATACCTGGATGTCAATACCATAGATTGAAGACAATTTGGTAAAAAGGAAATATTTCCAACCATGTTTCCTATAACCATTACTACCACCGGAATCACAAAGAATCAACAGTTTTTGAATATCAGGATATCTATTGTAAGCAATAACGGTTAGCCAGGTTTCTATTGCATCGACTGCAAATTCAGGTGTTTCTCTGCTTGTGCCTAATACCACAGTACCTTTATCGGTTAGTTTTTCATAAATGCCATAAGGGCTGATCTTTCCTGTTGCATTGGATAAAAAATCATGGTCCAGTGTTCTTTCTGCTTCTCTGCAATACAGCCTTCCCTGATTGCTGAAATTACCTATCATCTCTTTCTTCTTTGTGTCAACACTGATAATGGGCTGGCCCATATCTTCATATTTCTTTACCCTTGATTCAATATATTGAAATTGCTGATCTCTATCGGGGTGATGTGTGGTTGAGATGGACTTTCGGTTCAATTTTAAAGAATAGCCAAGGGCTTTTAATACCTTCCCTGCTGTGTTTGGAGAAATATCAATTCCCTTGCCTTTCAATGTTTTACTTAACGAGCAGGTACTTTTTCTTGTCCAGTTCAATGATTTTCCCATTGGATCACCTGCTGTTTCCGGTTCCATTATCTGTTCAATCAATGTCAGGATTTTTTCGTTTTTTTTAGTGACGGGCGACCAGCACCTTTTTCTCGTATCCTGTCAATGTCAACATTTTTACTTATCAGTTCCTTCCTGCCACGAGATACTGTCTTTACGTTCAATCCTGTCTTTTGGGATATTTTATCATCTCCACCATAACCGAGTTTCATAGATTCATATCCTGCAAATAGTCTTTTCTGTTTCTCGTTTAACAAAGACATAAATAAAGCCAAATATTCATCTGTAGATTCTTCAGTAACCCCACGGTTTTTACTAATGATATACTGTTTTCTTAATTCAAATTGCGTATCCCCTTTCTCAACTGAAAGATATATGTATTCTCTGGCTATTTGCTCCCTGTTAATGATGCTGTTTCTCCACAAATCTGATACTGTATTATGCACAGGGATCCTTAAAAATTCTTCTAATTCATAACAGGTAAAACCCATGATGGATTTCTCGATATGATGCAACACGGTGTTTTTTAATGTCCCAAATTTTGAAAAATAGATTTGATTATATGCCCATATACCATTATTATCATAATTAGCAATTGAATCTAATGTATAATATTTCCCACAGTGCGAATAACTGGTTTTATATGGTAAATGTTTTAATTTTCTGAAGACTGTCATTCGTGAGGCTGTTTGAAGTATGTTTTTCAAATCCTCAATGGTCAACAATAAGTTTTCATGAAAGCTATCAACTAACAGGGTTTCTTTATTTTCCATGATACATTTATGAAGTTAAAAATCCGTACATTCACAAATGTATCAAATTTTATTCAATATTACAAATAAATAAATATTTGAATTTTAGCATTATATGTCATATGATTAAAAAAATGAAAAATGGAATTGATACATTTAGGAATAATTTACGGTAATTAAATTATGAGTTGTTCCTTAGTTTCTTTATTGGACAGTGAAGTGTGCAGTTGGATTGCTTCTCTTACCTGGTGTCCACAAGTATGAACCGGATTCAGGCTGGTCATTGGTTCCTGGAAAATCATACTGATGCTGCTTCCCCTGATTTTCCTGATTCCACTGGATCCAAGTTGTAAAAGATCGGTTTGACCATTTTTCCCGGTGTAATGAATGGCTCCATTAGTAACCTCCATGTTTTGCGGCAACAACTTGAGGACAGACAGTGCGGTGATGGTTTTTCCTGATCCGGATTCCCCTACTACACCAACCACTTCCCCCTGATCAAGATTAAAAGAAATGTTATCAAGAATTACCTTCTTCTGCAGGTTGGATTTAAGTTCTATGCACAGATTCTGGATACTCAGGAGTTTCATATCGGACCCGGCAGAAATCAATGTTTTATCTTTTGAATAACCACTTTATTCCCTTCGAGACGGGCGTCCCAGTTTTCGTTCAATAATTTTTTGGCATGCCTGAAGTATAGCCTGGAACGAATACTGGCTTCCCTGTCGTCGTGGGTATCTTTATACTCACCGGTAAACTCATAGGTATCGGAGTGGCTATGATGGGAATGATAAATGCGCATGATTTCGACAACAGTGGCAATTATCCTGTAAACTTCGCCCCTGTTGGTTTCTGAATATTCATCTTCAAACTCGTCACTTAAAACGCTGAAATTGATAATATTACCTAAATAGTTCTCTCTTTTCTTTCCAAATCTGACCTGGTATTTGAGTCCGCTATCCGTGGTAAAATAATAGGTGTCGCCTGTTGGTATATCAGGCGAAATAATTTCATATAATTTTGAAGTTGGGGAATAATCCGGGCGAACTATATGCAGGTCTTCCATTGATTTTGTCAATATAAATGTAAAAATAAAGTATAAAACTGAATCCTGCGAGCGCATTGGCTTCGCCGAACTCAGAAACTCGTTTCCCCGTAACTTGCTGCAAGGAGAGTCAATGTTAACCAAACAGTTGATTAAAAACGTCTTCCACTTTACCTACAAATTTTATACCTATTGTGTATTTCGTAAGATCAAGGCGCTTTACCTTATTGTATTTTGAAATATATATTGTTTTAAATCCAAGTTTGTCGGCTTCGGCTATTCTCTGTTCGATCCTGCTCACCGGCCTTACTTCTCCGGAAAGACCAATCTCGGCAGAGAAGCATACGTCAGGTTCGACAGGCATATCGGCATTGGATGAAAGGATTGAAATGATCACCGCCAGGTCGATGGCCGGATCGTTTATCCTGAGCCCCCCCGCCAGGTTCAGAAAAACGTCCTTGGAAGCCAACCGGAATCCTGCCCGTTTTTCCAGTACGGCGAGAAGCATGCTTAATCTTCTCAAGTCGAATCCTGTGCTTGACCGTTGGGGGGTACCGTAAACTGCACTGCTGACCAGAGCCTGGACTTCGATCAGGAATGGTCTGATCCCATCCAGTGTGGAAGCTATGGCCACTCCACTGAGTTTTTCATCGAAATGAGAGAGGAGGATCTCTGAAGGATTTTTAATTTCGATCAAACCGGTTCCCGACATTTCAAAAATTCCGATCTCTGAAGTCGAACCATAACGGTTTTTATTGGAACGCAGAATCCGGTAAATGTGATTATGATCACCTTCGAATTGGAGGACAGTATCGACAATATGTTCAAGCACCTTTGGTCCGGCGATGTGCCCTTCCTTATTTATATGTCCGATCAGAATTACCGGTGTATTCTGGTCCTTGGCAATATGCATGAGGCGGGTGGTGCATTCACGGATCTGTGATACACTGCCGGGTGTTGAATCAAGGGTTTCTGTATAAACGGTCTGGATGGAGTCGACGATTACAATATCAGGCTTTAAATGATAAATCTGGTCAATGATGTTTTCAAGGAATGTCTCTGAGAGCAGATAACACTGTTCGTGTAATTTACCAATTCGTTCGGCTCGTAACCTAATCTGTTCACTGCTTTCTTCTCCTGAAATATACAATACATTAAGGTCTGATAAATTTAAGGCCAGTTGAAGGGCAAGAGTAGATTTTCCCACACCTGGTTCACCGCCGATCAGGATTGTTGAACCGGAAATAATCCCTCCTCCCAGGATGCGATTGAATTCAGATATCTTAGAGTCAATCCTCTTTTCCTTTTTGGCTGTAACATCTGTAATCTTTACAGGTACTGCCTTCTTGCCTTCAGGTTTAAAAGATCGCTTGTCATCTCTCCGGATAACCTCTTCTACATAAGTATTCCATTCCTCGCAAGCAGGGCAACGGCCAATCCATTTTGGTGATTTGGCACCGCAATTCTGACAAACAAATTCTGATTTGGATTTAGCCACAGTTTTCTATTTAGAATATACAATTAATCACTCCTGTCATTGGCTGATAATCTTTCAATGATTGAAGTGGTTGAAACTCCTTTTACCAGTGGAATGGTTAATACCCGTCCGCCTGATTCGGTCACCAGGTCATAACCTGCAATCTCTGCGGGATCATAGTCGCCTCCCTTCACAAGCGTATCAGGTTGAACAGTCCGAATGAGCTCATAAGGAGTATCTTCTTCAAAAAGCACTACAAAATTGACAAAAAAGAGGGAAGCCAGCGCCATGGCCCGGGCATCCTGATCCTGTACAGGCCTGTTTGTACCCTTAATTCTGCGAACAGAATCGTCAGAGTTTAAACCGATGACCATTATATCACCAAGATCAGCGGCTTCAGATAAATAGGTAATATGACCCTTGTGCAGGATATCAAAACAACCATTGGTAAATACGATCGATTTATTAGCTTTCTTCAGAGATTCAATCGTTTCATTGAGCTTGTTTCCCGGAAGGATCTTCTCCTGTATGTTTTTCAGGGTGTTCATGCTGCTTGATATTTCTTTTTTTTCGAATTGAAATTAATAAAAGCATGGAAATAGACCCAATTAGAATGGTCCCCAGCATCTGCGAGCCATGTGTGATGGTGGCATAGGCAAGACCTTCTTCCTTTGTGAGACCGTAGAGCAATAATCCCCCTGAAACAATCCAGTGAAAAGCTCCAATTCCGCCCTGTACAGGAGCTATGAAAGCGAAGCTTCCGATGACCAGGATAAAGAGACTATCGATCAAATTCAGGTTTGAAGTGGAAGGTAAGGCAAAAAAGGCAATATAGGTCATGAACCAGTAAAAGATCCAGATCAGCAGAGAGGAAATAATAAAGGGCCAGACCTTCTTCAATGTAGAAACCGTTTTCAGGCCGGTAAAGACACCTTTAATAATGTCCCTGATCTTTCTTATCAGAGGCCACTTATATAACCTTGACCTGAACAGATATAACAGAATAACAAGTAACAGAGGGGTACCTATTAATATAAACCAGTACAGGATTGTTTTTCCAAGTAAAAATGAAAGCTTATTGCCGATGGGATCAAGAATATTGGGCTTGATAAAGCTGCTGAAGAACTCGAATTTAGCAGTGATCAGGATAATCAGGAACAAAAACATGGTGACCAGGTCGATAACCCGTTCAACGATAACAGTCCCAAACAGTTTATCCATCGGAATTTTTTCGGTTCTGCCTAATGCCCCGCAACGGGTTATTTCCCCAATCCTGGGGAAGGCATAATTGGCCAGATATCCAATCATCAGAGAAAAAAAGGTACTGCTGTAAAGCGGTTTATAATTCAGCGGTTCGATCAGCAGTTTCCACCTGTATGCCCGGGTCATATGACTTAATGTAAGTACAAGTACTGAAAGAAAAATCCAGATATACCGGGCCTGTTTAAATTCATCCCAAAGTGCCTCCAGGTCGATGCCTCTGAAAGCAAGGTAAAGAAGCAATACCCCTATCAGCAGGAATATTGTATACCTGAGTACTTTGAAAACTTTCTTTTTCAAGAGGATTTATTTGATCAGTTTATTGGTGGAAGCATCGGGAAAAATAATCACCGGTTCAAATGATTTTGCTTCTTCAAAATCCAGGATGGCATATGAGATAATAATAATAATATCACCCACGGCGACTTTTCTTGCAGCGGGCCCGTTCAAGCATATTACACCTGTTCCCCTTTCGCCTTTAATAACATAGGTTTCAAACCTTTCCCCATTATTAACATTTACAATCTGCACCTTTTCCCCGGCAATAAGATTGGATGCATCCATCAGATCCTCATCAATGGTGATACTGCCCACATAATGCAGGTTGGCTTCCGTGACAGAAACCATATGGATTTTCGACTTTAATACTTCGATTTTCATAACGATACAAAGTTATTAAGAAAATTTCATATTATCTATCAATCTTACCTCTCCAATGTGCACAGCAATGCAACCGATATTTTTTGCATTATCCGACCATCCGGAAACCGGCTCAAGTGTTTCTTCATCAACTATTTCAAAATATTCAGTCTCGAGTAAGGGATCCGAATCAATTTCCCCAATGATCCGCTTTTTCAGGGATTCAATTTCCATAGTACCGGATAATGAAACGGCTTTTTCAAGTGATTTATTGATCTTACTGGCTGCAAAACGTTGTTCTTTGTTAAGCAATTGGTTTCGGGAACTCATTGCCAGACCATCAGGTTCCCTGATAATGGGACAGGAAACAATATCTATAGGGCAGTTAAATTGTCTGACCAATTCCTTAATAATTGTAAGTTGCTGGAAATCTTTTTGTCCGAAATAGGCCTTGTCAGGTTCAATGATTTCAAATAGTCTGCTTACCACCTGGGCAACACCATTGAAATGCCCGGGCCGGTGTTTCCCCTCCATTTCCTTATCTATTGTCCCAAATTGAAAAACCCTTGTATCTGGTTCGGGATACATCTCTTCATCTGCCGGGGCAAATACAAGATCACATTCCTGATTCCGTAAAATGGATATATCATTATCAAAATCTCGAGGATATCTTTCAAAATCCTGTGAATCGTTAAACTGGGCAGGATTGACAAAAATGCTTACTACGGTAATATCATTTTCAGCCGAACAAGCCTTTATTAATGAAAGGTGGCCTGAATGCAAGGCCCCCATGGTCGGAACCAGACCAACGGTCATTTTTTTACTGCGAAATGCACCCAGTTGATGCTGCGTTTCGGATATTTTCCGGAGGATAAGCATGGTTTGGATTTCTGGGCAAAGATAAAAAAGCTTTAGACCAAAAAGCACTCAAATTGTCATTTTTGAGAGGGTAGGTAGGGCCTCCTAACCTGTTAATAACATGTGAAAAAAGTAGTTATGTGAATAATTTTATGTAATTTTGCATCGATTTTTGAAAGTTATGAAGCACCCCAAAGTGGAGCACGCCAAAGTCCTTTTCGTTTCTCAAGAGATCACACCCTACCTTCCGGAATCTGAAATGTCAAAAATCGGACGTTACCTGCCTCAGGGTATACAGGAAAAGGGAAGGGAAATCAGGACATTTATGCCCAAATTTGGCTGTATAAACGAGAGGCGTAACCAGTTACATGAAGTAATCAGGCTTTCAGGAATGAACCTTATCATCGATGACACTGACCATCCCCTGATCATTAAGGTAGCTTCAATCCAGTCGGCCAGAATGCAGGTATACTTTATCGACAATGAAGATTACTTCCATCGGAAACATGTGCTCAAGAACAGCAAGGGTGAATATTTTCAGGATAATGATGAGAGGGTCATTTTCTTTGCCAGGGGAGTGCTGGAAACAGTAAGGAAGCTTAGGTGGTCGCCGGATATTGTTCACTGTCACGGCTGGATCACATCATTGGTTCCGTTATATCTGAGGAAAGCCTATCAGGATGATCCCTTGTATAATCGTTCCAGAATCATCTATTCTGTCTATAATGATGAGTTCGATCAGCCACTCGAAGCCAGGTTCAAGGATAAACTGATGATGGAAGGGATCGAAAAAGAGGATGTAAGTATTCTTGAGAAACCTACATTTGAGAACCTGACTAAAATTGCCCTGCAAATGTCTGATGCAACTATACTTGGAAGCAAGGACATTAATAAAAAAATAGTTGACTATATTAAAACAATAAATAAGCCCGTTTTAGAGTATAAGTCTGAAGAAGATTATATCGAAGCCTACTCTGAGTTTTATGATGAATTACTTACGAAACCTATTGATGAGAACTGAGAGATTCTTTAAATCCGGCATACGCCTTAGCAGCTTTCCTTTTATTTTATTTACTCTCACAATTTTGATCACACTTCCGGAAGGATGTGAGGATAAACCAGAAATATTAGGCAGGGACCTTTTACCCGACAGTCTGCAGGCCTATTACAATTCCTCGGAGGTTATTCATGCTTTCACAAGGAAAACAGATTCAATAGTGTCCAATAAAAAGGCGACTTTTTTGCTGGGACAAAACACTCATCCTGCGTTTGGAGAACTTTCTGCCAGCCTGATAACCGAAATTAATCTGATCGAATATGCGTCATTCAGCTTTGGGGATGACCCGGAATATGATTCTGTTGTTTTACGTCTTAACTTTTCAGACTACGTTGGAGATCCTCTGCCATCTGTGGAATACAGGCTTTATGAATTTGAAGAGGAAATAAGGACGGATACCAACATCTACTCCAATACTGAAATGGATGGTAAGTATAATCCGGTGATGCTGGGGACAGGCGAATTGGATATGAACGATTCCATCATTAAAATCTTTATTGATGAGCAGAATATCATAGATAAATTTTTTAGCGCCCCTGACACGGTATATAAAAATAATGATAACCTGCAGGCATATATACGTGGTTTTTATATCGTTCCGGAACGGTTATCCGGGAACGGGGCAATGGTGAATATGAATTTTACAAATTACCCGGCCTCATTCATCATATATTATCATAATAAGGTGGATGATTCCCTGAGTTATTTCCTCGAAATTGGATCACTGTCGAAACATTTCAACCTCTTTGACCATGATTTTACCGAATCCACGGTTGAGGAATACCTGAACAATGGAGATGACCCGGATAGCCTCGTATTTGTAGGATCTCCCGGTGGAGTGAATGCCATCATCCGGTTCCCGGAGCTTTCAGTATGGCTCGACTCAATGCCCGTTGCTATAAATCATGCACAGTTAATAATAACCCCGGTTGATACTCTCAGTTACGAGATAAAAGTAAAGGATCATCCTGCTTCATTAGATCTGCTAAGGTACGGAGAAGATGGTGTGAACCGTTTTCTGTATGATTATATGCTCAATCAAAGCACTTTCGGAGGTTATTATGATGCCGGGACCAATTCATACCGTTTCAATCTCAAGGTTCATATTCAGGCATTCCTGAATGGTGATATTGATAACCTGGATCTGATCCTGCTGCCAGGTTCTAACGCCGAAACCTATAAACAGCTCATCTTTTACGGAGGCAACTCAAACCATTCAGACAGGCTGAAATTGGAAATTGTTTACACTGTCATGTAAGATGTGTGGAATAATTGGATATATAGGAGATAAAAATGTTTTCCCCATCCTGATAAATGGTTTAAAAAGGCTGGAATACAGGGGATATGATTCTGCCGGTATATCCTTGTTAAGCGACGATATTATTGTCTACAAAAAAAAGGGGAAAGTTTCGGATCTCGAGGATTTTGTGTCGGATAAAGACACTTCAGGAACAATTGGAATAGGCCATACCCGTTGGGCTACACATGGTGAGCCTAACGATACCAATGCCCACCCCCATACCTCCATGAACGGACATTTTGTGATTATTCACAACGGGATCATTGAAAACTATTCCGTACTGAAAAGCAGGCTGGAGGACAGGGGTTATCAATTCAGCAGTGAAACAGATACTGAGGTACTGGCAAACCTGATCGAATACATTTACCTGAAAGGAAAAATAACCGCTGAAATTGCTGTACGGCTGGCCTTAACAAAAGTGGTCGGAGCCTACGGTATTCTTATCCTGTGTCGCGATGAAAAGGATAAAATCATTGCCGCCAGAAAAGGCAGTCCCCTTGTTATTGGTATTGGAGACCATGAGTATTTTCTGGCATCGGATGCAACTCCTATTGTTGAATACACCAAGAGCGTAATCTACCTGAATAACGATGATGTAGCCATTGTTAAAAGAGATGAACTGATACTCAAAACCATCGACAATGTTACACTTGCCCCCAAGGTTCAGCATCTCGACCTGGATATTGGTGAGATAGAGAAGAATGGTTTTGATCATTTTATGCTCAAGGAGATTTTTGAACAACCAAGGTCGATCCAGGATACATTCCGGGGAAGGATCTCGGCTGATCTTTCCGACCTTCATCTGGGTGGATTACATCACGTATTGCCCCGGCTTATTGAGGCGAAAAGAATCATTATCATAGGATGCGGGACCTCATGGCATGCTGGCCTTGTTGGCGAATATTTACTGGAAGACCTGGCTCGTGTCCCGGTTGAGGTTGAATATGCTTCCGAATTCAGGTACCGTAACCCCCTGATTAATAAGGAAGATGTGGTCATTGCCATAAGCCAGAGCGGAGAAACGGCAGATACACTGGCCGCTATCCAACTGGCTAAAGAGGCAGGAGCCCTTGTATTGGGGATATGTAATGTGGTAGGTTCAAGTATTCCCCGGGAAACAGATGCAGGGGTATATACACATGCGGGTCCTGAGATCGGGGTGGCTTCAACAAAAGCCTTTACTTGTCAATTAACCACGCTGGCCATGATGGCCATATTGATTGGTCACAAAAGAGGTCATCTATCTGACGAGGAGTTCAAGTCACTGATCAAGGAGCTTAACATGATTCCCGGCAAAATTGAACGGATCCTCGGGCTCAATGAGGAATTTAAGAATATCGCCAGCCTGTATAAAGAGGCCAATAATTTCCTTTACCTGGGAAGGGGATATTTCTTCCCGGTAGCCCTTGAAGGAGCCCTGAAGTTAAAAGAAATATCATATATTCATGCAGAAGGTTATCCGGCAGCAGAGATGAAACATGGCCCGATTGCACTGATAGATGAAAAAATGCCGGTTGTAGTCATTGGAGTAAAGGATAAATCGTACGATAAGATTGTAAGTAACATCCAGGAAGTGAAAGCGAGGCACGGCATTGTAATAGCTATCGTTTCTGAAGGGGATACGGAGATTAAAAAACTGGCAGATCATGTGCTGGAAATTCCACATGCCCACGAGGCCCTGGCATGCCTGCTTGCCGTCGTTCCTTTACAGCTTCTCTCTTATTATATTGCGGTGATGCGCGGCTGTAATGTCGATCAGCCCAGGAACCTGGCCAAGTCGGTTACCGTAGAATAACCGGATTACCGCTTCAGGTATTGGCTTTTATAGTAACTTTCGTACTCTCCTGACATAACACGCTCAAGCCATTTTTTATTATCCAGGTACCATTTTACAGTTAAAATCAATCCCTGGCTAAAGTCCGCCGAAGGTTCCCAGCCAAGGTCCCGTTTAATTTTGGTTGCATCAATGGCATATCTCAGATCATGTCCTGCCCTGTCCTTCACAAATGTTATCAGCCTGGCAGATGTCCCCGGATCCCTGCTCAGTTCTGCATCCATGACATCACATAACAACTTGATCAAATCAATATTTCGCCACTCGTTGTTTCCCCCAACATTATAGGTTTCGCCTATTTTCCCTTTGTGAAATGTCATATCTATGGCCCTGGCATGATCCTCAACATAAAGCCAGTCCCTGACATTTTCACCTTTACCATAGACAGGGACCGGTTTAGAGTTTATTATATTATTGATAGCCAGTGGAATAAGTTTTTCCGGGAATTGGTTTGGTCCGTAATTGTTGGAACAGTTTGACAAGACAACCGGCAATTTGTAGGTATGCCACCAGGCCCTGACCAGATGGTCCGAACCGGCCTTGGAAGCTGAATACGGACTCCTTGGATCATATGGTGTGGTTTCCAGGAAAAGTCCTTCCTGCCCGAGTGATCCATATACTTCATCGGTTGATACATGATAGAACAGATTATGATCATAAGGTGGATCCCAAATCTTTCTGCAAGCATCCAGCAGGTTGACTGTTCCTGCAATATTGGTGGAAATAAATCCTGAGGGATCCATGATTGACCTGTCGACATGAGATTCAGCCGCAAGATGGATGACAGCATCCGGGTTATTTGTGGAAAATAACTCGTGAAGAAATTCGATGTCAACAATGTCTCCTTTAACAAAAGAATAGTTGCTGGCATTTTCAATATCCGACAGGTTTTCAAGGTTCCCGGCATAGGTGAGCTTATCAAGATTAATGATTTGGTAATCAGGGTATTTCCTGACAAACAAGCGGACCACATGTGATCCTATAAAACCTGCGCCACCAGTTATTAGTATAGTCCGTTTCATGCGTTTAAAAATTTGTAATTATTTGTAAATAAATTAATTAAAATTTTGAGAACGCATGCAACCGCTTCGCTCTCACATGTTTTTTCTTAATCATACTTTTTTATGATTTTATGATTAATAAAGATCATGTTCGTTTCATAATCAAATTGCAGTTTGCAGAACGATGGGGGTTAATTATCCAGTTCCTGCCTGAAATAATTCTCCCATTTCCAGGCTGAGCGCAAAGTATCCTCCAGGGAAGTCTCAGCCATCCATCCCAATTCTGAATTAGCAAGAGAAGTATCGGCCCAGACTTTTTCTACATCCCCTGGCCTGCGATCAATAATTGTATATTTAATTTTCAGGTTATTTGATTCTTCGAATGCCCTGATCATTTCAAGAACAGAAACTCCCTTTCCCGTACCTAAATTGAAAATTTCATAATCCTTACGGTTCTTTTTCTGTATCAACCTTTCGATGGCCACCACATGAGCAGCGGACAAGTCGACCACATCGATATAATCCCTGATACATGATCCGTCCGGAGTATTGTAATCATTTCCAAATACCATAAGCTCGGAATGGATTCCATAAGCGGTTTGAGTAATAAATGGTACAAGGTTATTGGGGATTCCCAGGGGCAGTTCACCAATGAACGCCGAGGGATGAGCTCCGATTGGATTAAAGTATCTTAAGGAAATGGCTTTTACCGGATGACCTGACATAATTGTATCTCCGATGATTGATTCTGAGATCTGCTTGGTGTTTCCGTAAGGTGAATTAGCTTTTTTGATTGGTGAATCTTCATTCACAGGTAGCTTATCGGGCTCTCCATAAACGGTACATGATGATGAGAATACAAAATTTTCTACCTGGAACCGATTCATCAAATTCAATAAATTCAGCAACGATACGATATTGTTCTCATAATACATGAGGGGTTTTTGTACTGATTCGTTAACGGCCTTGAGGGCGGCAAAATGAATGATCGCAGCAAGGGGAGTGTATTTTTTGAAAAAACCGGTAAGACGATCCAGGTCGCACAGGTCCATCTGTTCAAATGCCGGCCGCTTACCTGTAATCTTTTCTATTCCATCCAGAACACCTATCCTGGAATTTGAAAGATTATCAATGATCACCACATCATAATCCGCTTTAACTAATTCTACAACTGTATGAGAACCAATGAATCCGGTACCGCCGGTTACTAAGACAAGTTTTTTCATTTACAGGCTCCAATAGGAGAGTTGTTTTATTTTATTTTTGAAAACACCTTTAATATCTACGAATAGTGTATCACCATTCCCAATAGATTTGAAATAATCTTCATCCAATTTAAGAAATTCATCATGGTTTACGGCAGCAACGATAACATCATAGGGTGGTTCAGGTTTTTGGTGCAGGTCGATCCCATAATTAAATTTGACCTCTTCTGAAGATGCCCTGGGATCCATTACATCAACACGGATACGAAATGACTGAAATTCCCTGATCAGGTCCATCACCTTTGAATTCCGGATATCACTTACGTTTTCTTTAAAGGTGATTCCCAGGACAAGTATCCTTGAATGATTCAATTCCTTGTCAAGAGAAGAGATTTTCTTCACAATTTGTTCGGCCACATAGGTGCCCATGTTATCATTGATGGCCCTTCCCGCATTAATAATCTGTGCATGATGACCGTATTGTTTGGCCTTGTATGAAAGGTAATACGGATCGACTCCAATGCAGTGCCCGCCAACAAGTCCCGGGTAAAAATTAAGGAAATTCCATTTGGTGGAAGCTGCTTCGATCACCTCATAAGTATTTATATCCATACAGTTGAAGATCATCGATAATTCATTCATGAAGGCAATGTTGATATCACGCTGTGTGTTTTCGATGATTTTAGCCGCTTCAGCAACCTTTATGGAACTGGCCCTGTGAACGCCAGCTTCGATGATTAGTTCGTATGTTTTTGCAATTTCTTCTGCGGAAGATTCATCACAGCCAGAAGTGACTTTCGTAATCTTTGTAAGGGTATGTTTTTTATCTCCCGGATTAATTCTTTCAGGGGAGAAGCCAACCTTAAACTGCTCGATGTATTTAAGTCCCGAAATTTTTTCCAGCAAAGGGATACAATCCTCTTCGGTACATCCCGGATAAACGGTCGATTCAAAAACCACATAATCTCCTTCCGACAGCACTTGTCCGACGAATTCGGTAGCACTCAGCAAGGGATCAAGATCAGGAAGTTTATGTTCGTCGATGGGAGTGGGAACAGCAACAATATAAAATCCAACATCTTCCAGGTCGGTCAATTGAGAGGTAAAATGGATATCACAATCTTCAAAGGCTTCAGCAGGCAATTCATTGCTTGGATCAATCCCATTCTTCATCATTTGTATTCTGTCTTCCCGTATGTCAAAACCGACGACAGAAAGTTTTCTTGCAAAGGTCAGGGCAATTGGCAGACCAACGTAACCCAGTCCTATTACGGCAAGTTTTGTTGATTTATTTTTAAGCTCTTCGTACATATTAAAAAGTTGCGGGTTACTGGTTGCGAGTTACGAGGTGTCTGCTATTCAGTTTGATGTTAATTAGTGTCTGCAAGAAAACTCTCGTTTTCTGAAAAGCCTCGTCATTCTGAATTTATTTCAGAATCTCATTTTCAGATGGTTATAGATTCCGAAATAAATTCGGAATGACGTAATATCTAGTTTTCTTGCAGGCAC
>JADHVS010000089.1 GCA_016783865.1 Bacteroidales bacterium | reverse complement strand
ACAAACCTGTGAGTTCGGCGGAGCCAAACAAACCTGTGAGTTCGGCGGAGCCAAACAAACCTGTGAGTTCGGCGGAGCCAAACAAACCTGTGAGTTCGGCGGAGCCAATCATCGATCCTTTATATAAATTTTTAATTGCGCTCGCTAACCCCGTCCCGAGTACTCCCCGAGCAATCGGGACACGCGGGGCGAGGAGAGTCAATCAGTGATCATCGCAAGATGTGCGTCAAACATACTATCGAGTGAAGATTTCGATGCAAACCGGTACAATTTGGGATGATTGTTTTCGAGGTGATTCCTGAACTGGTTATAATCGCTTTGTAATTGTTCAACAGTAAAGTATGCCGAGGAATCGGCTACCTGTACGAAAGATCCATAATCATTTTTACATGCAGGATATAGGATCAGCAGCGTGATGATGATCGAAATAAATGGTTTCATTTTATGGTTATGTTATGATATTTTGAAAACCTGCATCCGTTTCTCGCATCTAAACTCATTTCACATTCCCTTTCTGACTTCTGAATTCTGAATTCTGTCTTCTACTGATTACTGACTACTGTCTACTGACTACTTCTTAGACGCAACCTTCCGCCGATAAGTTCCATCTAATTCATGTAGAAACCATCCATTTGATGATCATCTGCAAAATCCTTAATTCTAGTATGAATATAATTAACCAATAACCATGAAAAAAACTTTACTTCTACTTCAAATCTTATTGCTTACTATACCTGCATTGGTAAATTCCCAGGTAACTGACGAAGAGGAAGATAAAACATTCTCACCCTATTTTTTAGTGATGAGCGAGGATACAACACTCGATCAGTTGCCTTTGAAATCTACCTCCGCCGATGTGGTTATCAGTGGTGTCATTGCCAATGTTTCAGTTAAGCAGATGTATACTAACGAAGGACAGAAAACCCTTGAAGCGATATATGTTTTCCCGGCATCTACCCGTGCTGCCGTTTACTTTATGCAAATGGAAATTGGTAACCGGATCCTGATGGCCCAAATCAAAGAAAAAGCGGAAGCCCGCGAAATGTATGAGGCAGCCAAAGACTCGGGTAAAACTGCAACGCTGCTTGAACAGGATAGGCCAAATGTGTTCCAGATGAATGTGGCCAATATCCTGCCCGGTGATACCATTGTGGTTGAAATGCGCTATACAGAGTTGTTGGTCCCGACAGAAAAGGTATATGAATTTGTCTATCCGACCGTGGTGGGACCCAGATACGTTAGTCCTTCAGAAGATGGCGAAACATGGCCGGCCATTCCCTATCAGCATGAGGGTGAAGCCCCTTTATACGATTTTCATATTGGCGTTGCTATTAACGCAGGAATGAAGATCCAGGAAGTAACTTGTGTGTCTCATTCCTCAGTTGAATTTAATTTTGACGGGGATGAGGTGGCATACAGTGCAGATGATCTGCCTGGAAATAAGGACTATATCCTGCAGTACCAGCTGGCCGGTGGACAGGTGGCTACCGGATTGTTGCTCTATGAAGGGGAAGATGAAAACTTTTTCCTCGCGATGATCCAGCCGCCTGAAAATCCGCAGGATTACCAGATCCCTCCGAGGGAGTATGTCTTTATAATGGATGTGTCGGGCTCGATGTATGGTTATCCGATTGATGTCTCAAAAACACTCCTGAGAGATCTTGTGGGCAGTCTCCGGGAGCAGGACAGGTTTAATATGGTATTTTTTGCAGGTAGTAATTATGTCCTGTCACCGACCTCGTTACCAGCTACGGAGGAGAATATAAATATGGCCATTCAGGCCATCGATGACAAAGAGGGCGGAGGAGGGACTGAACTGCTTTCGGCTTTACAAACTGCACTGGACCTCCCGGGAACGAAAAATTATGCAAGGACATTTGTGATTGCCACAGACGGTTATGTAACTGTTGAGAAAGAGGCGTTTGACCTGATCAGAGAAAACTTAAATGAGGCCAATTTCTTTTCCTTTGGAATTGGGAAAAGTGTGAATCGATATATTATTGAGGGGATGGCACATGTCGGCATGGGAGAACCCTTTGTTGTAACCGACCAGGAAGAAGCCAGTGAAAAAGCAAATTTATTCAGGGAGTATATCCAATATCCTGTGCTCACCAATATAGAAGTCGATTTTGCCGATTTTGAAGTGTATGATGTTGAACCGCCTGCAATTCCAGATGTAATTGCCGAAAGGCCTGTCATTCTGTTTGGGAAATGGAATGGTTCAGCAACAGGAAAAATAAATATTGAAGGATTGAGTGGTTCACAGACCTATACATCAAGCTTGGAGGTAGACAAGTTTGAGTCTGGAGATGAAAACGTGGCCCTGCGATATCTGTGGGCCAGGCACAGGATACAGTTACTGGATGATTACCGGAATATATATAGTGAATGGTCATGGTATGCGGATACCAATTACCTGAACCTGCTTAAGGAGGAGATCACTGCCCTGGGACTGAAATATAGCCTGCTCACACAGTATACATCATTTATTGCCATAGATTCGATTGTAAGGGCTGATTCGGGGGATGCGCAAACTGTCATACAGCCATTGCCATTACCGGAAGGGGTAAGTGATTATGCGGTTGGAGATGACAGATCCTGGAATTATTCAGGACTGCCTGAAGGAGCGGCTGTTACCATGGTAAAGAATGCTACAGCAGAACAAAACCAATCAATGATCCAGAAGAACTATCCAAATCCATTTGAATCCTCAACGACATTAAGACTTTTCATACATAAGGATGATGAGGAAATGGAAAAGTCCATGGAAGTATATAATTACCTTGGGCAAATGGTATACCGGATCGATCTGACTGAATATACTGAAGGATGGCATGAAGTGGCATTAACATTACCAGGAAATGCCAGCCATATAACCGGTATTTATTTTGCACGATTGAAGGTCGGTGATGAATTTGTAAGTTCATTAGCACTAAATTATATAGTAAAATAGTACTTTTTTAGACCTGATTAAGATTATTAAGGGTGTAACCACTGGCTGCACCCTTTTTTAATTATTTAATATTCAGATATTTATGAAATTATTTATAAATAAGTTGTAATTATTTAATAATAAGTTTGCACAACTACAAAATAAATAATATATTTGATCCGTTATTTCATTAAATGGTAATCAAATGGTAACCCTGACCAAAGCAGAAGAACGGATCATGCAGATCCTGTGGGACATGAAAAAAGGTTTCATCAAGGACATTGTTGATGAATACCCCGAGCCCAAACCTCCTTATAACACAGTCGCCACCATTGTCCGGGTGCTTGAGAAGAAAGGCATCATCTCTTATAAGTCGTATGGTGGTGCTTACCAGTACTACCCCTTGATTTCGAAAGATGAGTACAGCAAGGACCAACTGCGTAAGCTGGTGAAAAATTATTTTGGTAATTCCCTCAAACAGGTGGTGCACAACCTGTCGGAAACCAAAAACCTGGATGTGGAGGAGGTGGATGAGGTATTACGAATGCTCCAGGAATTGAAGAAGAATCATAAAAAGTGAAAACTCGCAACTCGCAACCTGCAACTTGTAACTTGTAACTTGTTCTATGATCAAATTCCTCATATACCTTTTTGAATCCGGCCTCTGCATGCTGCTCCTGTACACTGTGTACTGGGTCTTTCTTAGGAAGGAGACTTATTTTAATTTCAACAGGTTTTATTTGGTTGGTTCGGTATTGCTGGTACTGGTGGTACCCTTTCTTCATATTAATATCAGTTTATCGGGAAATGAATCTCTGCGTGAACCGGCTGTTAAGATCGTGCAATTCAGGGATTATTATGAAGAGTTGATTGCCATGACGGATCCGAATTACAGGGTATATAGATCGGCCGATCAATCCACAATGAATGATTATGCTCCTGAGCCGGGCCAGTCATTTGATCCACCTGCACCGATAGATGATGGGTATTACTCCAGTGTCGTTAATGAGACTGAAATTGTGACTACGAGTAACTTAAAATCCCGTTTGGTATCGCCGGCAGGTATTATTCTGCTGTTCTATTTCGGCGGAGTTTTCTATTTCATATGCAGGTTTTTATACCTGTGTTCCCGCCTGTTCCTGATTACGAGAAAGAACAAAATTATCCGTAAAAATGGATTCAGGCTGGTTGACCTCAGGGAGGATTTCTCTCCCTTCTCCTTTTTCAGTTATGTATTCATAAATCTCGATTCCGTAAACTCTCCCGATATGGAGAATATACTGGCGCATGAACATGTCCATGTGCACCAGAGACATACCCTGGATCACATGCTTGCACAGGGGCTGGCAGTCTTCCAGTGGTTCAATCCATTCGCATGGCAGCTGCGGAATGCATTAAAAACAACGCATGAATACATTGCAGATAAAGGTGTACTCGATCAGGGATTCAGACTGTTTGATTACCAATCATTACTGCTCAAACAGGTGATCACATATCACTCTGTTGAGCTAGTTAACAATTTTAATCTGAAACCCATTAAAAAAAGAATAGCCATGATGACAAAAAACAGATCAGGGATACCTGCAAAGCTGAAGGCTTTGTTCATTATCCCGTTTGCACTGCTTGTTTTTGTTTTATTTGCCGAGTTCACGATAACCGGTCCGGATAAAACTAAACATGCACTCAGATCAGAACTAAACGAAAGGAAAATAGCACAGGAGTTAACCGGTCTCTGGAAAAACAATTCAAAAGGATCCTATGGGGACCTGGTAAGCTTTGATTCGGAGAAAATGTGTGTTCTGGAAAGCTCCGGGACAACCAGGGAGTATTATTACCAGGTTGAAAAAGACCAGATCAGACTGGCACCTGTTCCTGATGAACTATCTGACAGTAAAGTGTTTATGAAGTTTTCAGTGGATGGAGACAACCTGACCCTCTGGTGGAGCAATGCTGAATCAAGCATTTATTCTAAAACCAAACATTCAAATTCCATGGACCTGGTACTGGATAAAACAAATCTTAAAATCGATTTGCCAGTTATCTCCAGGTACAGGATCATAGAGGACCAGGGAAAAGTGTACAACCTGTTCCTGGGTTATTCAAACGGAACAGGCCAGGTGCCCATACTTATTTTAAAGGACGAGAAAGTAAGTTTTGATGAGTTCCCGGAGAAGCTTAATGATGTAAGAAATTCTTACAAATTCTTTGACCAGCCTTACCTTACAGCCCTCTTACATGTGGATAAGAACATGAAAATGGAGTGGGTATACAAGATCAGGCATATGATGAGGGAAAACGATGCATTGAAATATGCTGATGCCGGGATACCATGGGATGATGAAGTTTCTCCGGTAATAAGACATTCCGTAGCACTTCCCCGGCTTCTGCCGCCAATGGATGCAAAGTTTTTGGAAGAAGAGGAAGTCCGGAAGCAGGGCATAGGATTATATAAATTGAACCTGGCTGAAAGAAACATCACTCCTGCTGAGGTGGACCATGAACTGAAAGCCTTTATCAAAAACAATGAAAAGTTTGTAATGATCCTGGAATATGATAATCAAACTCCTTATGGAGAATACATGGAAGCGGTTGATATCATTTTCAATGCCATTTACGAACTAAGGGAAAAACAGGCTTTGGATCAGTTCAATATTCCTTACGAGGACCTTGGTCCTGTGCAACAGAAAGAGATAAAAAAGATCTATCCGGTAACACTCACTGAAAGAAACATAGATCAGGACTAGACCATACTCAGGAGTTGCGAGTTACGGGTTGCACTCGTAACTTGCAACTCGCACCTTCTTAAATAATTCGTATCTTCAGCTATTATTAATTCAAGATAATAGCCATGACTACCCGTAGAAAATTTATTCAAAGCACATCTGCAACAATTGCCGGTGCTTCTTTGTTGCCAGGCCCTCTCCTGGCACAGAGAAAAAGAATATCCCCCAATGACAAGCTGGTTGTCGGGCTGATAGGTTGCAGGGGTATGGGATTCGCCGATGCAAAGGATTTCCTGTTTGAACCCGGAGTTGAACTGGCCGCCATGGCTGATATAGATAAGAAAGTACTGGAAGACAGGACCAAAGATACCCTGGAGCTACAGGATAAAAAACCGGACCTCTATGCAGATTACAGGGAATTGTTAGACCGGAAAGACATCGATGCTGTCATTATCGGTACACCTGATCATTGGCATTGCCTCCAAACAGTTCATGCCTGTGAGGCCGGCAAGGATGTTTATGTAGAAAAACCGCTTTCCAATTCCATTGCGGAATGTAATGTAATGCTGAAGGCAGCCAGGCAACATAAAAGAGTAGTCCAGGTAGGACAACAACAGAGAAGCGGCACACACTGGAAAGCGGCCATGGATTATCTTAAATCAGGAGAGTTAGGTACGCTTCGGAGGGTTAATATATGGGCTAATTTTGGATATGGTGCCGGTAGAATAGCAGTGCCGGATGAGGCTGCACCCGATTGGGTGGATTACAATAGCTGGCTGGGACCAGCTCCCGACAGGCCTTATAATCAGAACAGGTACCACGGATCATGGCGGATGTTCTGGGATTATGGCGGAGGATTAATGACCGACTGGGGTGTGCACCTGATCGATATGGCATTGTGGGCAAAAGATGTGAACAAATTTCCCAAATCCGTAATGGCGTCAGGAGGGATCTATGCCCATCAGGACAGGGCCCTGGAAATGGCAGACACCCAGAATGTAATCTATGAAATGGATGATTTTCTGATCACATGGGAGCATAATGGTGGAATTCAGGTTGGGCCTTATGACCAATTATATGGTCTCGAATATAAGGGTTCCAATGGTACGCTGATCATCGACCGGTCGAAATGGAGCGTCTTACCCGAATGGGACAACGAGAAAGAAGGCTGGAAGATTGAAGCACCGGAAGATTATAAAACAGATGAAATGTCGCACAGAATGCATGTGCAAAACTTCATTGAATGTGTAAAGACAAGGGAGAAACCGGCTGCCGATATTGAAATAGGCTGGCGGGTCTGTATATTTGCCCACCTGGGGAATATAGCATACCGGACTGGCAGAAAAGTAGTATATGATGAAGCATCTGGTAATATTGTCGATGCAATAGAAGCCAATGCCCTGGTGACACCTTCATACAGAGCACCATACTCTCTGCCAAATTATTAACCACAACTAATTATAAAACCGATCAATATGAAAAAGACTTTCTTATTTGTGACAGGTGTCATTTTTGCGGCCAGCTTGGTTGCGCAGGATGATTGGAAACCGGTATTGACCGAAAAATGGGAGCCGGTCCCGCCCAAGGTAACTCCGGGAATTGGTACTGCGGCCCCTTCTGATGCAATTATACTGTTCGATGGTTCAGATTTGTCCAATTGGGAAACTAACGAGGGAGAACCTGCCGCATGGAAGGTTAAGGAGGGTGCGTTTACTGTGGTACCAGGTACAGGATCAATAAAAACAAAACAGCCATTTGGGGATATGCAGCTTCATATTGAATGGAGGGCTCCCTTCGAAGTCCAGGGAGATGGTCAGGATCATGGTAACAGCGGCATATATTTACAACAGAGATATGAGATACAGGTACTCGACTGCTATGAAAACGTGACCTACTCAAACGGTCAGACGGCTTCTGTTTACAAGCAGCATATACCACTGGTGAATGCCTGTAAGCCAACAGGTGAATGGCAGACCTACGATATTATTTATATGGCCCCCAGGTTTAATGATAACGGGACCTTGTTTGCCCCTGCCACGGTAACCGTCATACACAACGGTATTGTGGTTCAGAATCATGTAACCATCCAGGGCCCAATCAAATACATCGGATTACCTGAGTATGAGCCGCACGACCTGAAACAACCACTCGGATTGCAGGATCATGGTAATCCGGTAAGTTTCAGGAATATCTGGGTAAGGGAACTGTAGAAAAGTAATTTATTCACGCTGGTAAGTAGTCCAGTTGCCACCTTGCAGATGAGAAACGCCATTATCTGTACCAAACCAGACCGATCCGTCGGTATCGATGGCAATGCAGTAAACTTTATTACTGGCTAATCCATCATGAATAGAATAATTTGTCCAGGTTGATCCATCAAAAGATGCAACTCCCGCGTCCTCAGTGCCAATCCATATGATCCCTTGTTGATCACCTGTTATGGCTATGACGTCATCACTTGGCAATCCGTCGTCGGACATATTGTAAATAGTCCAGTCAGATTTGGCATCAGCACTATTGTGTTCCAATATTCCACTGAGGGTTCCGTACCACTGGTTTCCGCCTGCATCCACGTAAACTGAAGTAATAATATTGGTTTCCGGGACGGGACTCCAGGGGTATTCATAATATGTGACGGTCGTAATTGCATCTAATTCAAATTCCATAACTGCCACACCGGCACCACTTGTTCCCAGAAAAGTATATCCATCCTGGTCAGACCCAATATCTACAACCGGATGATCCGCCAGTGTGCCGGCATGATCCGTTGAGACCCACGTTTGTCCTGCAAATACTGATACCCCATCTGTCGTGCCAAACCACCTGTTATCGTCTGCATCAAGACCCACAGCGAGCACATCATTGCCAATGATATCTGAATTGACAGAGGTATATGTAGTAGCAGTCGAAATGGCATCCAGCTCGATTGACATTACACTCGCTCCACTTTCTGTTGCCAGCCAGATTTCCGGTCCATAATTTCCCATCTGGAAGGCAATATCTCTTATCAGGTTACTGGTAAGGTAATCGTCTGTAGTATATGTATTCCAGTTTTCACCATTAAAAGTTGACAGTCCTTTATCTGTACCAAACCATTTTATTCCATTCCCGTCAATATAAATTACATAAACATGGTTACTGGCAATGCTGGCTATTGGTTCCGGATCATCACCATTATCACAACTCCAGCAATAAATTAATAGTGAAGCAATGGAAAAAGTTATAAATCGATTCAATTTCAATGCCTGAGATTAAAATTTCGTGAATATACAAATTAATCTTGCCGGAGTGATATTTAGATGGAAGATTTTATAATTTTAAAATGAATTGAAGCTCCTCGCCCCGAGTGCTCGTGGCGAGGAATCTTCGATCCTTTATTATTATTTATTTTGCGCTCGCTAACCCCGCCGCAAGCAGCGGGGAATGCGCTCGCAGGATTCAAACAAGCCTGTTATGGACATCATCGAACTCCAAAATGTGACTAAAAGATTCAGTAATGTAGTTGCCGTTAATGATCTTTCCCTGAAAGTTCCGGAAGGAAGTATTTATGGTTTTATCGGACCGAACGGATCGGGTAAAACCACAACCATCCGGATGATCATGAATATTTTATATCCTGATCAGGGGAGCATCCTCATATCCGGGAAACAGCATTATGGTTCCAGGATTGATAATATTGGATACCTTCCCGAGGAGCGCGGGCTTTACAAAAAAATGAAGGTCAGGGACCTGTTGAAGTTTCACGGGGAATTAAAGAATGGAAGTAACCTCAATAAAGAAATCACTTACTGGCTTGGAAAGCTTGACCTTGCCGATTGGGCGGATAAAAAAGTGGAAACGCTGAGTAAAGGTATGAGCCAGAAACTTCAATTTATAACAACCGTAATAGACAGACCCGAAATCATTATTCTTGATGAACCATTCAGCGGTCTCGACCCTGTGAATGCAGATATCATCCGGGAGACTGTCCTGGAACTTCAATCCGGAGGCGCCACCATCATATTCAGCACACACGATATGTCCGTAGCCGAGAAAATGTGTGACTATATTTTTATGATTTATAAAGGGAAAAAAGTGCTTGATGGTACACTCTCATCTATCCAGGATAATTATGGAAGTGATACCATCAGAATAAGAACCGAGGAGGGAAAGTCTGCGATGCAGGATATCCCGGGTATTGATAAAATTAATGATTTTGGGCAGTTACAGGAAATAAAAATTACCGGCGAGAGAGATTCCCAGGAGATCATTCGCGACATCATGTCAAGAACAAGGGTGAACCAGTTTGAAGTATCCAGGCCCTCCTTACAGGATATATTTATCAGAATTGCACGTCCAGAAAAAAACGAACTAGAAAATGCGTAAAATATTGGTTTTAGTCAAGCGGGAATACCGCACAGCCGTAAGAACTAAAAGTTTCATCATTGGATTGCTCCTGGCACCGGTCTTCATGGGCGGTAGCCTGATAGTTTTTGCCATTATGGAGGATAAGGTGGACACTTCAGATAAAGAGATTGCTGTTATTGACCATTCCGGAGTAATAGCAGATTTCCTTGTCGGGGTGGCAGACGAAAGGAATACGAATGAAATCTTTAACAAGGAAACCGGAGATAAGATAAAACCGGCTTATCATCTTACTGTTTTGGATACTGATTTAAATAATCCGACAGACCAGCTGATCGACTTATCAGGGAAAGTCAGAAGGAGGGAATTGCATGCATTTATTGAGATAGGGCCCGATATATTGCACCCGGGTGAGAATCAGGAAATGTCAAGAATCAAATATTATGGGGAAAACTCCCTGATGGATGATGTCAGGGAATGGTTTTCCTGGCCCATCAATAACCGGATCAGGCAACTCAGGGTTGAGGAATTAAATATTGAGGATGAAGCAGTACAGGATCTTTTTTCCTGGATTAATGTGGAAGGCCTTGGATTGATATCGGTTGACAGGAAAACCGGGAGTGTACAGGAAGCAAGACACATTGGTGTGGCAGAAACCATTATCGTTCCGTATATCATTGTCTTCCTTATGTTTATGATGTTGATGATGAGTGCAATACCCTTGCTGACAGCGGTCATGGAGGAGAAGATGAACAAAATTGCCGAGGTATTGCTTGGATCGGTTACTCCATTCCAGTTCATGATGGGAAAGGTCCTTGGGGGCATTGCTGTTTCTCTTACTGCCGCCTCTGTTTATATTATTGCGGGAATTGTTACTGCCACACAACTGGATGTCGGGCATTTAATCCCATATCATGTCTTACCCTGGTTTTTTGCTTACCTGATTCTCAATATCATTATGGTTGGATCAGGTATGGCAGCTTTGGGTTCGGCCTGCAATGATAACAAGGATGCCCAGTCACTCCAGTTCCCTGCAATGCTGCCAATGATATTACCATTATTCGTCATGATGCCTGTAATAAAGGAGCCCCTGGGCAGCTTTGCCACAGGATTATCCCTCTTTCCGCCTTTTACGCCAATGCTGATGCTGATAAGACAATCAACACCTGTTACCATTCCCATGTGGCAACCTATTGTCGGTTTGATAGGAGTCGCAGTGTTTACTGCATTTACGCTTTGGGCAGGAGGGAGGATCTTCCGTACATGTATTTTGATGCAGGGACAGAAGCCCAGGTTAGGAAACCTGATAAAGTATGCTATACGGGGATAAAATTATTGTTCTTTTCGATAAGTAATCCATTCATCTCCAAGGAAATGTGAGGCTCCATTATTTGTGCCAAACCATACTGAGTTGTCGTGATCAATAGCAATGCAATACACGATGTCCCCGGCCAATCCATCTTCCACAGTATAATTTGTCCAATCCTGACCGTCAAACCTGGATACACCCGAAACTGTTCCTACCCAGGTTATTCTATTATTATCACTTTTAACTGACAGGACATTATTATCGATCAGTCCATCGCTTTCATAATAATGAATCCACTCTTTCGCAGGATCAAAATTTCCGTGAAAGGCAAGTCCGTTATCTGTGCCGATCCACTGGTAATGATAACCATCCACATATATTGCCTGGATGTTCATGGAGGGGAGCGGACTGAGGGGCCATTTATAATATGTAACGGTAGTTACTGCATCAACATCCAGATCCATGAGTGCAATTCCCTGTCCATAAAAACAAACGAAAGAAATTGTATCCGGCCCGGGGGCAATATCAGTTATTAAATAATCCTTTATAAGACTATCTGTTTCACTTATAAGCCAGTTATTGTGGAATTGTACTGATAATCCTTCCATTGTGCCAAACCATGTTCCCCCGATCTTGTCCTGCATAAGGGTGAAAACATTGTTTGATCTTAGCCCTGAATTCAATGTGTCGCCTGTAACTATAGATTTGATGATATTGAACGTCATATTCACTATCCCAATTCCATTGTTGGTCCCGGCCAAAAGCTGGGTTCCTGAACTGATTTGCCGTATGTCAATATCACGGATATAATTGGAAGGAAGACCATCCCCAACATCGTAATTTTTCCATACCTTACCATCAAAGCTTGAAATACCATTCCCGGTTCCAAACCAGCGAATGCCATCTTCATCAATATAAATAGCATTTACCTGATTGCCTGATATATAGGATGGAGCTTCTGTCTCATCATCAGTACAGCCAAATGCCAAAAGAATTAATATGAAAAATATGAAAAGCCTATTCATCAGATCCTGAATTTACTAAAACAATCTCAAAGTTAGTCTCATTTCATTTATTTTATGGGGGACCGGGGTTAATTATTAAATTTGATAGTATTAATTTAAATGGTGTAAATCTTAATCAAAACAAACGATATGAAATCAATAATGAGATCATTTGCAATTATTTCCGTTATCCTGGTTTCAACTGGTTCAATGTTGTCGCAGATAACAGATCTCCACGGTTTAACAACCATTAAGGATGACGTTAAGACCAAGCGGATAAGCAGTTATGACCAGTCGGGAGGCAACAACGACAGGATAGAGCACATTCAGCCGGGTGAAAAGAAAGTGATCTTTGATGTATCCGGAGCCGGAATGATTAACCATATCTGGATCACTATTGCACCGCCCCCGGAGAAGCTCAGTCGAAATAACATTATCCTTCGGATGTTCTGGGACGGCAGCAATATTCCTTCTGTGGTCTCACCAATCGGACCATTCTTCGGACAGGGTTGGGATGAGAGCTATCCGTTTTCGAGTCTGCCGCTTGCTGCAGGTCCGGTGGATGGAAGGGGTATGGTCAGCTACTGGAATATGCCTTTTGCAGACGGTGCGAAAATCGAAATTGAAAACCAGAACGATGAAGAGATCGGTGCCTTTTATTATTATGTCGATTATGTTAAGATGGGATCCCTGCCAGAAAATACCGGCAGGTTTCATGCCTGGTATAATCATGAGCTGACTGAAGCACTTGAAGATGGTGAGAATGAATGGAGCCTGCTTGGTCCCCAGGGTAAAAATCCGGATGGAGCCGGCAATTACCTGATAGCTGATATAAAAGGAAAAGGCCATTATGTCGGGGTAAATTATTATGTCCATTGTCCCAGCCCGGTTTGGTACGGTGAAGGTGATGATATGTTCTTTATCGATGGTGAGGAAATGCCTTCATTGCATGGTACAGGGACCGAAGATTATTTCAATACGTCATGGTGCCCCAAGACAGAATTTTCTCATCCTTACTACGGTTACGGA
Source organism: Bacteroidales bacterium (assembly GCA_016783865.1). Next base: position 3,518 of record JADHVS010000089.1, on the reverse strand, counting down.
AGGCTGAATAATGATGTGGGATGGCTGGGCAGAACGCATGTTTACCGCTTCCATATCAACGACCCGGTGCATTTCAGTAAGTCATTAAGGTTTTCCATTGAGCATGGACACAATAATAACCTCACACTTGACCTGGCCAGTGTGGCATACTGGTACCAGTTGCCACCGTTTAATGAGTTGCCTCCGTTACCGGATAAAGAAACCAGGGCGCCTAAGCCTTTCATCGAGCATTACAATATGCACATATGGCGCGATGAATGGAGGAAAGCTAATGGGAATGATCTGCAGTTATGGGGAGATGAGTAGGGAGAAATGACTAAAATTACGAATGACTAAAATTATGTTTCAATTTTAGTTCATTCCAAACTCTAAATTTATCTTAATAAGTGAAGTCGCTTCGAATCAACCATAAGGCCAGTAGGTGTGATAATCTTCATCTTAGCAATATACATGCCTCCCGGCAGTTGGATGCCATTCCCATTTCCACCAGTCCAGTTTACTGTATAATCTCCAGGAGTGTATGACCGGTCAGGTATCTGGTAAACAACTTGTCCTGCCAGATTGTAAATCTCAACGGAAACACTGGCATTATCAGATATTCTGAATTGCAGGCTGACCGACTCAGTGAATGGATTGGGATAAGCAGAAATAAAACCATTTCTCAGCATGCCTGCAACCCGATTATCATCGATTGAAGCAACCAGGTCCTCAGGTATACTCAACAATTCAATTCCGTAGTCCATCCCCAGGTTCCTTGAATATTGTTTGTCCTGGGCATTGTTCCAATGTTCATGTATCCCCAGGCTGTTTATCGGTGTACCATTATCATCCGGATCATAGTAGATACCATCCGGCCAGTTGGCAGAATCGGCTGCCTGCATCAGGTAATCATCGGCAGCACTGTAATTGGGGAATGCCAGTCCAGGGTGATTTAGTTCGGTAAATTCTGTTCTCAGGAAATCAAAACAGACCGACTCCAGTGCAACCTGGTCCTGCGATATGAACAGGGAGGATGACCAGTCGTTGTTAAAAGGAGCCATCTTCCACTTAACGGGCTTCATGGTAGCCTCAGGGCCACCCCAGAATCCATCGACCATATATAACAAGGTGTTACCTCCCAGGTATTTACTTCCCATGATATCCACCTGGACCCGGTACATGCCGTAATCTGTTCTCATTAGGTCATAGTCACCTGCCCAATCATTCTTATCCACCCATACCAGGCCCGCATGAAGATGTGCAGCCCCAGACCGGGAATGGGAACCAAAATGATTCTTTGCCGTAAGTGTGATCCCTGCCCTTTCATGCCCTTTTAAGCATGCCATATTGATCAGGTAATGGGCTTGTTCCATTTCCAGATAGATCCTGTCAGTTTCCGCATTGGTCATTATTTCTCCACCATCTGAATACCTGATCACAGGTTCTGTGCTCAGGCCTGCGGTTTTCGTCCTCCCCATCCCGGAATATTCCTTGTCAAAATATTTGACATCCGGGAATTCCGCTGCCAGGTAGTCGTAATTATGTCTGTATATATGAGCAATCGGGTCACCGACATAAATGAATTGCTGGGGAATTCCTTTTTCATTTACCAGTTGCCGTAAAACCGAAAGGATCAGAGGGCCCAGTGTTTCAGTCACCCCATAGAATTTTGCATTATATGTGGTAGGTACAGACAGATCGGCAGTATTTATATTCCAGCCGGCCGTTCCCTGGTTGATCTTGATAAAAATTCTTTCACCGGTAGCGTAATCCAGTTCGCCAATGCCATTCTTATTGTTGTGATATTTGAAGAGGGCTGTCCAGGCTTGGGCATTTGAATTGGTCCCTGTCAGTTTTTTAACGGAGGCTGAAAGGAGGCTGTCGATTAATTTCTGGTCATTATTATGTGGCAAAAAATATCCGTCATCGTCATCAGGATTGTTTTGTATCTTCCATGTATTTGTACAGTTTTCATTGGTTGCATCGCGGTCCCATGCCCATACAACCCGTCCCGGAAAAATACCTTTGCCTTCCCCGATGGGTTCATTTGCAACGTGAATGGCGGTGAGAATTTTTATGCCGGCTTTCGCCTTAAACGGATTGTTCCCAAGAAAAATCAGGGATGCACCGAAAGCAACCAGTAAAGCGAGGGCTGCAGGCACAAACCTGAATCTTTTCAGATTTCTCTTTAACAGTTTGAAAGCCAATGCGGATGACATGATTGTAATCAAATAGACTACGAATCCCGACATGACAGGAGCAGCCGCCTGGATACAGGGATAGGTGGCCCGGCTTGGTTTGGGAATGACCCTTACCAGGAACCACACCGTTGAGGCAATGCCCATCAGGATAAATGTAACCTTGAAAGGGAACCTGAGTTTTTTCAAAAAACTGTAAAGTCTCTGAAGCCTTTTTGGATAATCCATAATATTAATTTTAAATTAAATATTAAAAACAGGCAATGAATTCTACTGACTACTGACTACTGTCTACTTCTTAATGTATTATCTTCTTAGTAATCAGAGTATTCCCCTGTTGCACCCTGATCATGTAAATCCCAGGCCTGGCATAACTGAAATCGGTTGAGAAATGTATGAACCTGTCGGTCTTGTTCACCTGGTATCGATTGATCTCTCTTCCGGAAAGATCTAAAATTGTAACATTAACCAAACCTATCAACTCATTATCCATATTCATATGCAGGGTGTTCCTTACAGGATTGGGCATAATCTGAATCGATTCCTGCAGTTTCAGATAAGCAAATGTACTTACGGTAGAACTTACCTCAAATTCTGTGCTCAATGTAAATTCTCCATCTGAAGCCTTCACCGTTACAGTTGCTGCACCGCTGAAGCCATCCAGGGCTGTTACAGTTGCTTTACTCACATTCCCGATTGTTACGATGACTACATCCAGGTTACTGTAATCGGTTTCAATGGTAAATATCAGCTGGTCTCCATCCGGATCACTGAATATGGTTCCCAGATCTTCTACAACAGTATATTCCATATTGTTCTCACTGATCACCAGGTCATCGATGGTCCCGTCCACAACAGGGGACTGGTTTAATTGGTCACCAATTAGTTTCAAAGTCCCGTAGACATCGGCATTCATCCAGTGGTCGTTATATTCAGTTGGATTGCCATCCGGGCCAACATCTGAGCCAATAAAGTTGTCTCGTTGAGGTGGATCCTCATCCAGATCATCATTATCACAATAGGCAAGCGAGAGTCCAATTTGTTTGCCATCGCTGAGAGTAGCCCTTGAATCTTCCGGGGAGGTATCATCATAGGTATCGTTGTATAATTTGAGACTGAATTCCCATGTGAGTGTATTGCCTTTTCTGCGAACAATGAAATCCTCGAAATGACTTGCATAATCAGGAGTCCATTGAGCAGGGTATCCCCAGTTTGTTCCGGCGATATCACATACCACCAGGTCGGTTACTGTGCCATCATCTTCAGGTTCTTCGATAACAATATGGTAAGAGAAGGCATTTTCTGCATTGCTGCTGCCATCATCAAAAATATGCATGCCTC
>JADHVS010000088.1 GCA_016783865.1 Bacteroidales bacterium | reverse complement strand
GGTTGCCCCTCGTCTTTTTCGGTAAGCAACTCTTCTGTTGTTTGTGAATCGTGAACGGAAGCATCGGTAACTATGTACTTTTCAATTAGTTTGGTTTTCACATCAGCTTTAACATGGTTTTTATACCCGAAATAAGTTGCATAGTTTTTCTTTGTCCACCGGGCATCAATATCTTTTTGGCAAAGCTTGTGTGGCTTTTCTTTCCATTTCTCCGGTGCTGTTCCGGTTTCTTTTATATGCTTATTCTCTTCACGGGTATTGCGTTGGCGTGGTGCTTCTACAAAACTGGCATCCACCATTTTTCCTTCATTGGCAAATACACCTGCTGCATCAAGTGTTTCATTGAATCCTGCGAGCGCATTGGCTTTGCCGAACTCAGAAACTCGTTTCCCCGTAGCTTGCTGCGGGGTTAGCGAGCGCAATTTAAAATTTATATAAAGGATCGATGATTCCTCGCAGCTTGCTGCCTGTCAGTCATGCGCTATGAACCAACTGTGAGCTAGCACCCCGTTGGCCTGACGGGAGATTTAGTTTTTAATACGTATTACAATTTACGAGTATAGAACTGCGTTGATATCTTATCTGAAAACATTCTCCGAGAAAATCCTATTTTATGAATCAGCTAAAAACAACTCTTCCAGCCATTATTATTCTGATCTGTTTGTCAGGCTATACCGGGAGCCAGGTTTATGCTCAGGGAAGTATGCCGGAAGCCCTTGATACAGGTACGATGCAGGAACAATTTGATTACCTGGAAGAAAGGACAAGAATCTATAATGACTTCAGGGCCATCCGTGAAGATATGTTTCAAAAGATTAAATCCAACACCATTGATTCCCTGACAGCTGAGAAAAACAATGTATTTCAACTTAAAGATCAGCTGCAGGATCAGAGTACGCTTATTGAATCATTGCAGGTAGAACTTCAAAGCACCAATGGCCAGCTTGATCAGGCCATTAAAAACAGGGACAGGCTTACCTTTCTGGGGATGTCTGTGCATAAAATCCTTTACAACACTATCATGTGGACGATAATTGCTGCCCTGGCATTTCTTTCGGGTGTCCTTTTCCTATCAAATAAACGTTTTTATTCGATAGCAAGAAATAACAAGAATGATATTGAAGAAATAAAGGAAGAATTCGAAGCCTATCGCAAAAAGTCCCGTGAACGATACGAACAATTGGCCGTCCAGCACCATAATGAGCTCAGGAAGCTGAAAGGAAAGTAAATCGAACCTTCTGGCCGTGCCTGCGCACTCACCTTCTGATGGGATGTACTGGATTCGAACCAGTGACCCCCTGCTTGCGGTGGGGTTAGCGAGCGCAAAATAAATAATAATAAAGGATCGAAGATTGCCGAACTCTGGAACTCGTTTCCTCGTCCCGAGTACTCAGGGCGAGGAGAGTCAATTAAACATTTTCTTCGTAGAGAAATAGTGATATTATTATTAATTCACTTTTTACTTTATTTACTTCATAATTCCAACCAGTTCTTTGCGAATTTTTTCCCAGGCTCGACCAAAATCGAACGAGATCCCTGGCCTCAGGATACCGGCAATGTCTTTCATAAATTCCGGATCATTTATTTTCTTTTCAATATTGTTGATATATTCTTTTTTGGTGATACTTACCTTCGATAAATCCAGGTAATGGTAAAAAGCATCCAGCATTTCCTTTTGATTGATTTCCCCGTGTTCCAGTGCATACCAGGTATCAAACAGGTCCCTGCCTTTTTTTCTCTGGTATAATGCACGCAGCTTGGTGCCAATCAATTCATTCAGTGAATAGGTGGTGACATTGCATTTTTCAGAAAACCATCCCGATTCAACTGCGTACTCTTTGTAAGCAAGAGGGAATCTTGATTGATGTTCCCTGCAGTTGATCTCAATTTTTAACCTTAGTGGAACGACAGGCGGTATTTCGGAGTTAAACCGATACCTGATGATAGTATTCATTTCCTTCTGGCTGACACTTGCCGGGCCCAGAAATCTTAACTGCTGCTGCAATCTGCTAATGGTCTCCTTGATAGGACCGGTCCGTCTCCTGACCAGGTCGATATCTTCCGAATATCTGATTGGCTCGGGAAAGAAAAGTTTATGTAAGGCGGTTCCTCCCCTGAAGGCAAGACCTTCACACAGGTATGGATCTGAAAATATCTGTACCAGTGACCTGGAAATAACCAGATCCTGCTCAACCTGTTCATTGGTTGTCCATGGGGTGTATGACCTCCATTCCGTAATATTTGACCTCGGGATCATAATTCAGTTTCAATGGTTTCATTCATTATTACTTTCCATTTTGGGTCAACTATGTGACCTGTTTTTAGTTTGGCAGAATTGAGCGGGACCGGATATATTTTTTTTCCTTGAAGAACGTTAAATATTTCACCGGCAAGTTCATATTTTAACAGGACCTTATCCAGTAAATATCCCAGTCTCTGCAGGCTCGCCGCGGAAAAACCGTTTACATTTAATTGTCTCAGGTTTTCTTTAGTCATGGAACCTGATAATTCATCAATGACTGTTGAGGCCCTGTTTAATCCACCTGTTTTATTCTGGAAGAAAACCAGGTCATAGGCTGTTAATTCCGTCCCGGAAACCTTTACCCATCCTGTATCGGTTTTTATTTCTGATATGCCGGTTTCAGGGAGAGCTGTTTTTGTAAAATAATTGATTTTTACTCCCCTTGAATATATGTCCCGGTTTGGGGGATGTGTTGTGGTCACATAGAATTCCATCGGTTGCTGATGGGCTGCCCCATGAAGTGCTGCAGCGCTATACAGGCTCACATAATAGGGTTTTTTAAGGAACTTCATTAATTCATCAATGAATAAAACAGGTGGTAATATTCCCATCCCGGCATATTCAGGTGGAACAATAACATAGAATCCCTTCCTGACGGGTACAATCTTTCCTTTTTTACTCATCCGGTTAAGGGCAAGCCTCAGGGCTTCCTTCCCATTCGGAAATGTATCCCTTATTTCATCCAGGGTAAATGTGTATTTTCCTTTCATCTGAAGATCTTCAGTAAACTTTTTCAGGTAGTTGTTCATATTAAATGTTAAGTATATTTTTGCGAAAGTTATCAAAATATAATCATATTCGCAAAAAAATACTTTATAATAAAAACCCTACACCCTACTCCCACACCAACCCGGAACTTTGCAGAGTAACACCATAAGATCTTTCATATTTCAACGCATCATACCTCCTCAAAATCCCACCCTCCTCCGTTCATCCCGCTCCAGCCTTTCCTCGCAGCAAAACTCCCTGATCCGTTCCAGCCCAGGCTTCCTGCCGGTCATGATCTCTTCGGTAGCGAATTTCCGGGCGATGTTCTCGATCTGCCCGCCGGTGAGGTTGAATTCGCGCGACAGCAGGTCGAGGCTCCGGCCGGTTAGCCCGCTGATCTTGCTCTTCCAGATCTTCACCATGCTCTCTGCACCGGGCTTCTCAAAACGGATCTTATACAGGAACCGCCGTTCGAACGCCTTGTCCAGGTTGATAGTCAGGTTGGTGGTGGCCACCAGGATCCCGTCAAAATCCTCCATTTCCTGCAGAAGGATATTCTGGATGGCATTCTCGGTCTGGTCGATACCCGACCGGCCCAGCTCGCGGCGCTTTCCGAGCAGCCCGTCTGCCTCATTCAGCAGCAGGATAGGAGTGATCTTTGCATTCTTACTGATCTTCCGGTACCTGTCAAAGATTTCCTTAACCTTCTTTTCAGATTCCCCGTACCACATATCCTTGGTTTCACTAAGGTTTACCCTGATGATTCCCCGGCCCGTCTCCCTGGCCAGCTGGTACACAGATTCTGTTTTACCGGTACCCGGTGGGCCATAAAACAAAATGGTAAAACCTGTCTTCATGTGACGGGTTTTTATTCTGTTGCAGACTTTCCTGTAATTTGTTTCTGTCAGGGTAGCCTGGATGAAACTGAGATTTTCCTGTTCATGAGCATTGAAGAACAACTGTTTTTTGTCAATCGATCCCGGATGGATCATATAAGAATTGTTCTCTTCTCTTTTTACCACTACATCCATTTCATCACCAAAAAAGGCTTCCAGGCCTTTGTCAGTCAGCAGGATATTCCTGTCAGACCGGAAATAACCATCTTCCAGTTTAACCAGGTTCTTCCTGGCAATCCGGAAGATACCCTTGATCAGGCCCCGCTTGACTGCATATTTTATATGAAAATCACCGAAAACCTTATCGCATGCATCATTAAGGTCCACCTCTGCATTCCCATTCATGGTCTCGAAGCATATATGCAGTATCAATGCCTGTTCCACGCTCTCGAGCGACTGTCCCTTCAGTCTTTTAACAAATTCAAGGTGACGGGACTGGTCCAGAAGGATCTCAATATCCTCCTCCATTTCTTCATAAGTCAACCTGTCGCTGTGCCTGTCTTCCATTAATTCATTGATCTCAATTAAAAGTTCAACCATGGTATGATCACTTTTTCCCTGCGGGGAAGGAATTTCTTCCTTATAGATGGATTCCATCACTTCCCTGGTGATAAAGAAATTAATATCATTCAGCATGGCCCGTTTCCGCATTCCGTTCCGGTCGCGCCTGACCAGCCTTTTCTGTTCAAGTATTTCAATTTCCGGGATGTACCTGGCTGCGGTAAGCGGATTACAATTCAGGGAATCGGCAATATGTTCCACACCCACAGCAGATTTTCTGAAATTGATATCCATGATAACACAGAACATCAACGCCTGTGCTTGAGTACAATCGAGGAATTGGGCAATCTTTTTCAGACTGTAGTCAACCTGCTTCAGAGTGCCGGGGTACAATTTCGAGTTCATCGCCTTTTTGGCCACCCGTTCGATATGCCGGATGATCTTATCAGGCTCTTTTTTGGGGATTTTTTCCTGCGCCATTTTTGAAGTTTTTAATTATGGCACAAGGATACGAAAGCCGAACGCAGTGTATTTGCATTGAAATGGATAAAAACAAAGGATTTGTTGGAAAAATGAATTGTAAATATGAACAAAATGTCTCCTGGAATTGACAAATTTTATGGTTCAACCTAGATGGTTCTAAAGGTAAGTGTTGGCAAAGCTTGATGATATGGATAGGAATTATAATGTATTCGCCCTCTTTGTCAGATCGTTGATGACTCCCTGGATAGCAATCCTGACTTTTCTGTATTCAACGGCCTGCCAGGCTCTCAAAAGGGGAATGAAATCCGGATTGCCTGAGTTCCTGATTTTATCGAATAACAGCAGGATCATTTCCCGGTTCCGGTCCTTCAGTTGCAAAACGAAACTAAAGTCATTGCCTTTAAGAAGGGCTGTGATTTTCTGAAATAATTCTTCCGCATATGTTTCTTTCTCTATTTCCCACCCAATTTCGGAGTAAACAATAACAGGAAGCCTGGAGCTGTATTCAATCTCAAGATATCCGTTCTGTATGACAAAGTCGATCCGGTGAGCAATTTCCGGTAGGGTTAAGTGTCTGTAAAATCCATAAACAGGGCACTGGTCTAATTCGTGTTCAAGTAACTTCTTGTCTTTTGAGCCTTTCAGAATCTTGGACAACATGGTCCGGCCACCGGTGGCAATGATCTCATCGGTGGCACGGAGAATCGCTTTTATTTCACCAAATCCCAGCTGCATGATTCCTCCGCTGTCCAGATGGTATTCGACCCTTTGATTTCTTCTGCTCAAGGATGGATTTATTTAAGTTGTGCTATACAATTATTGTTCGCCTCCTGACAGGAAATTTGAAAACCGTTTAATCAACCTTATTATTCTATTCCTGAAGACAGAGAAAATCCCCTTTTTAAAGCTTTCTTCCTGGACACCCCTGGAATCATGCTCCCTCTCCTGTCCCTGATTCCTTACCTGGTCAGCCAGATACCTGGGTTGATCTTTCTGATACGGAGCATTGAATTCTGCCACCTGGCTGTAAGGTTTGTCATTTTCATCATAACTCGCCTCCTTTTCATCCGGGTCTTCCATGTTTACATCCAGCATGGCCTTCACCGACTGGAGGAATCCCTCGATCATCACCCTGTCTTCACCTCCTTCATCCATAACTCCTTTGAATACATTCTTCTTAAAATCAAGAAGATAGAGTATCCTGTGCTCAATAGATCCTTCAGCAATAAAGTTATAGACTTGAATATGCTTTTTCTGGCCAAGCCGGTAGATCCTTCCGATACGCTGTTCAAGCACTGCCGGATTCCAGGGCAGGTCTATATTGACCAGGATGTTCGCACTCTGGAGATTCACACCAACTCCCCCGGCATCAGTGGAAAGGAATAGTTTCAAAGCCTGGTCATTCTGAAACCTGTCAATTATTTCTTTACGTTGTCGGGCAGGCACATCACCATTCAGGTACACATATTCCATGTCCAGTTTGTCGAGCTCCCTGATCAGCAGGTTAAACATTCTTTTCCACTGGCTGAATATCAAGAGTTTATTGCTTTTATCCTCCGTAACCTCCCGGATCAGGCTCTTCAGCTCACTGATTTTATTGCCGGAATTTGTTTTTGCGTTCAGTATATAAGTAGAATCGGAAACCATGCGCATGCAATTCAGACAAATAAGCAGATTCTGCCTTTCTTCTTCACTCAGGTAACCCTGCAGGATCCATCTGTTTGCCAGCCGGGCAACAACATCATAGTAATCCTTATGGTCGGACTTCTGCTCAGGGGTCATCTCAACAAAGAAATTTTTATCAATTCTTCCCGGAAGCTGATCCGCAATTTCATCTTTAGTCCGCCTTATCAGGATATCCTCCAGTGTCTTGTTAATGGTTCTGAGGTCCTTATACCCGATCAGTTTCCCATGTTCATCAAGAACCTGGTGGTTATCAAGGAACCGGAACAACGGTCCCAGTTTATACATATCAATGTACTCTACAATTGAATGCAGCTCATCAATCCTGTTTTCCAGTGGTGTTCCTGTTGCTACGATGGTATATTCGGTGTGGATTTTTTTAACAGCTTTTGCGGTTTGTGTTTTCCAGTTCTTGATTCGCTGTGCCTCATCCACAATGACCAGGTCTGCCGCCCACTCATTAATCAGTTTTGTGTCATTGCGGACGATTCCGTAACTGATGATCTTATAGAAATCATCCTGCCCGTACAGCTCTTTTCTTTTATGGATTAATCCTTCGACAACACAGGCATTCCTTCCCGAAAATTTCCGGATCTCTGCCTTCCACTGGTACTTTAAAGAGGTAGGACAAATAACAAGTACCCTGCGCACATCAAAATACCTTGTAAAAATCTCAACCGCCGCTATGGCCTCGATGGTTTTCCCGAGTCCCATATCATCGGCCAGCAATACCCTGCCTGCCCTTATAATATCGATAATACCCTTTTTCTGATAGGGGTAAAGCCTTGTTCTGACCAGGTTATCAAAGATCTCACTCTCCGCCCCATCCGGAATGATCTCCATCAGCCTGTCTTTTCTATCCTGGTTCCTTTTGTGCCGGGAGATAAATTCGAACACATCGGGATAAACACGGAATGCAGGGTCTGCTTTAACAGCACTTCTTATGAAGTTATCCAGGCTGAAGATCATGCCGGGCAAAAGGAAGCCCCGGTCGTCAAAAAATCTGTCTACGTCTTCATAACTAACGCTGCCATTGCCTTTTTTCAGGCGAATAAGACGTTTATGACCGTACAAAATACTGAGTGAGGAGTAGCTGTTTTTCTGCAGCCGGGTGAAATACTTCTGGTACTTCTTATACCTGAGCAGCTGCAACAGGACATATTCCACATGTTTGCAGGTCCCCAGTGTGTTGACTTTGAAGTCTGGGCAGGAGCAATAATGATAGCTGCTTACATTATCCCTTACAGAGACTTTGTAAGTCTTGTCTGTTTCCTGATTGAAAACTTCAAAATCTGAATATACCGGATGATCTCCAATGTTCTTAACCTTGAATTTCTGTTCAGATGCAAATTGTTTCCTCAGTTCTGCCTGCCACTCATCCAGAGACAGGTCTTCCGGTTTTCTTGAATAGGGAACTCTTTTACTGCTGTCAGATCCTGGCATTTATGAAAATGTTTTTTTTGCGATTTTCAAAGGTAACCACAGATTATGTAATATGGAATAATGAATACATCTTTCTGTATGGTTCTTAATAGAAATGAAAGATGAGGAAACCGGAAATTAGCATAGATGACTCGATCAGATGTCGTGTAATTTCATGGTCATCGATCATCGCCATCAGACCTCTATACAGGATAACAGCTCCTGGATTTCTTCCAATAATGCAGAATCTTCAGCGGGACCCTCAGGGAGGTTTACCGGGGATTCATCTGTTGCATACAGATCAATAATCCCTTTCAGCAGCCTGTAGTCTCCTTTCATTATATATTCCCTGTTTTTTTCCAGCAACATCAGCAAATTGTCAATATTATTATTTTCTTCACCATAACCATCTTCCTCATAATCAGAATTGTCAAAGTAATCATTTTTATCATCAGTTATTAAAATGTCCAGTCTGCAGTCAATGGAGAGGATCAGACGATTATTCTTATTATATGTGCTGATCCCTACATCATCCACTCCGGTGAAATCAAACTGCTTGATCTTTTTTATTGTTGCCGGATCAGTATCCCAGGCCATAACCAGTGTCCACCAGTCATAACTTTCCGACCACATGACATCGTAAAACTTTTCCATAAGCGGTTCCCAGCCCCCGGGAAGGTCAGCCCAATCTCCATGATAGATAAAGCTGGCCCTTTTTCCGGTGGGATTAACCCTGCTTGATAAACTTGAGACCGCAGCCTTTTCCTTTGATCCGAGTATCTTATCGATTGCATAGAATTCATAGGATGTAGAGCTGTGATCGGCTGCAAATCCTTTCCTGATACTTATTATCTTCATTATTAATTGTATTATGTATTACGCTTATGGTTAAGGATCCATTGCGGATAATCATCTGCTTCCTCTTCCAGCCATTCCCCAATTTCCTCATAAGATGCCAATGGAACACCACCGGAGGTGTAGCCGATAGAATCCTGAATATCTGAAATAATATCATCCCGTGGAAGGGTATATCCGATTTTGGGGGACCTGTTATCTGATCCTGTAATTGCGTTTAACTCTTTAATTGCTTTTCTTTCTTCGACACCATATCGCACCATATACTCCCTTGCTGTGATAGTGCCGGTTTTTTCAAGGTATTCCCGGGTGTCAAGGCATCTTCCGTATTTCCCTAATTGTTTTAACGGTGGAGGCAGAGGATCGGGACAACCAGGGTCTCCCCCGCGGGGGGGGTTGTGGGCAAAGACCCTGCAACCGCCGCAAGTATCTTTTCGCGTACAGATGCCACACCAGCTATCCATAGTATTCCTTCCATTCCTGAAATACCTGTATTTCTTCATAATCCCTGAATTGTCCCATACATCCTGCAGGTCATCGGTAATAATGTTGCCAGCCTTCATTTCCGGAGACACGAGTTGAGAACAGGGATACATATCTCCGGAAGGAGAGATGGCCAGAATCCGGTCTGCGGCAACACATCCCTTGTATCCGGCATATCTTGCGAGATTGTCGGGTACATACCGTTGCAAAAAGCTAAGGGCACAATCCGTCCTAAGGTACAGTTCAGGGTATTTCTTACGGATGGAAATCAGGGTATTGTGCAGATAGAGTAATTGTTCCCTGTCAGGCTTCTCCTGTTTCCACAGGTTTCTTGAATCCGGAGGTTTGTACCGTATAAATATGATGCGATTACAGCCTGACGATAAAACATTAACCAGTATCTCTTCCAGATGCCTGATGACCTGCTTGCTAAGCGTAATGTTTACACCGGGAGAAATCCCAGTATCCTTCAATGCGGAAATAGTATTTTCAAGAGATCCTTTTAGATCAGTAAAAGCACCTCCATACAATTCACCGCTTGAGAACCCTATCTGAAGATTTTTTATTTTGCCGCTATACTGCGATATATCATTGAATTCCAGATTTTTTAATCCGGTTGTTACATGAACCACCAGGCCTGATTGTGCTGCATAGGTAACAATCTCAGGAAGCCCTTCTTTTTCAAAAGGCTCTCCGCCACCAATTGCCAATTGGAATATGCCCCACCCGGCCAGTTTGTCAATCACTTTGAATGTATTGTTAACAGTTAATTCATCACGATCTTGAGTGAATCGCCTGGTGTAACATTCAGGACAGTCTTGCCGGCATCGGTAAGTAACAGCCCAGTGAACAGTTTCCGGTACTGAGAGCCATTGTCGCGGGGGATTTTTCATTAAAGAATTAATCTCAGATAATTTTTCTGAAGGTTCATGGAAAATATTCGAATCTGTATGATTTCGCTGACAGATTAATCCAGCCTGCTCCAATGATGACAATACATGCTTAAAATCATCGTTATTTGGCCGCATCAGTTTATTCTCAACCAGGATATCATTCAATTCTTTTTTATACATATTTCCTTTCTCAAGCAGAGAAAGCAATGTAAAGGCCTCTTTGTCAAGCTCAACGATATCGCCATTCCCGGTATTAAAAGCTAGTCCGCCGAAATACTCCCTTCGCAGTCTGACTTTTTTCGAAAGGCTGAGTATGTTACGGGATTCCTGGCTATTGAAAGGTTGTTGTTTCAATTTGAATAACTGATATCAAGGGTTTGGATATTTTAAACTCAGAAATAATAATAAACTTTTCCATCGCAATCATGGCAGTTTATAATTGGGCCCGATACCATCTTCTAAAGAACAATCTTCACAATAATCGCTTTAACTAAGATATTGTGCGAGAAGAAAAATGTTACGCGCATTGGAATGCTCTTAAATGTTATCAATCATTACGCCTGCCATTAGACCGAAGGTATTATTTATAATCAGTATTATGAAAAATTCATTTGTATTATACAGGTTTTCAACAAATTCAGAAATTTGTATATAATATATTTAGATGTTGTGAAATTTCATGTTCGTTTAGATCCCCCATTTGAAAATAAAAAATTGGGATATGAGACTTTATTATTCTGTTATCTTCACATTGCCAATATACGATGGTGGCTACTTTTCTCACTGATATCAACTATTTTTTCCTCTTTCGTATATTAAATCCATCTTTAAAGATATCCAGTTCATATTTCAATATTTCATGTCCAAGAATTTCGGTTGTTTCATGATTATTGTCAAGGTCATTCAATAAAAAATATGATCTATACGCTTTTTCAATTTTTCCGGCTTGTGCAAAATATCTGCCTGTAATGAAGTAAAATCCTCTTACTTCAGAGATATGGAATATTTCTTTACCGGTAGGGTAATGTTGAGTTATTTCGAACTTATTATCCAATAAACGAGGAATTTTAAAAAATTCGTTATTATTGAGGTAATATTCAGATAATGATATCTTTCCAAATAAATAACCGGGAAATCTCTCAACAGTTTCAATTAGGCTATCGTAATATTTTTCTGGTAGATTTGCATTATGGTAGGCCATAGTCAAATAGTTATAAATAGTCGGTACCTCCTGATATTTTTCTTTATAATTGGTCAACTCAAATATCACCTTTTTAAGATTAATTGATTTTTTAATTTTAGCATTTAGTTTCAATATCTTTTGCTTATCCTTTGGTAGCATTTTTGACCAATTTTCTTCCTCCATTGGATCATCGGTAATATAAAATTTCCCGATATCTTGTAATTCAGGTTCGCTTTTATAGATTTTATTTAAAATTTTCTGTCTATCAACCGTTGATAGCAATTGAGCCTGGTCAGGAAGTACACCCTTCATTATAGCTTGTATCAATTTAAATCGGTTGATATAACTCATTTTACTTTATAAGAGCATTTACTCACCCCTGTAATGCCTCCAGAAACTGGTTTTCTTTCCGTGGACCTGGTTCAGCCACACATGATATTCTCCATGTTCACCCAGGTCCTGCCAATCGTCAATCTCCACAGCCAGCATATCAAGCTTTCGCAGGTATCTTGCAGCATGAGGATAGGCTTTATAGGATTTGCGGTCCAGGATGGATTCCATAAGTGCCCTGTATATCATACTTGCAGCCAGATTTCTTCCCTCAGACTCCAATGCCTTTGCCATGGGTAACAGTGTATAATAGTAGTCACCATTCAATGTTCTGGTTCCTGCTTTCACCAGGATGCAAATCTCCGCTTCATCAAACCTCTTTACATCGATAAGGAACTGGATGTCTGAATAATCATTCTCTCCTTCATCAATAATTAGTGCAGCTTCATCCTCTATCACCTGTTCCTTTTTCTCCTCTCCGATTATTTTAAGCAGATTATCCAGGGTATTCAAACACCTGAGCGTCCTGAAATTCAGCCAGGCCATTTCCTCCTGTTTCCCGGAATCACCCAATTGACCGTAAATCTTTTGCATAAGATCTATTCTCTCGTTATACATATATGATGCATCTGAAGGGATCCTTTCGATCCATTCCAGGGCTGTATTGGGGTGACCACTCTCCAGGTATACCCTGGCAATATCCAGGCAGGTTGAAGTCCCGGGTTCCTGTTGGGATTGCAGGCGGACCTTTTCAAAAAGTTTCGCATCACCGGTTTGCCTTGCCAGGGACTCAATGGCAAGTTGAAAATGACGCTTCTGGAATTCATTGCTTTCTCCCTCTGCGAGTAATTCAAAAATATGTATTGCGTTTTTTGCATCTTTGTCACCCAGCATTTCCCTGGCCTTATCCAATAATCCTTCCCTTACACCGTAGGGATCATTGGAATAGGTTTTTATCAACAGATCAAGGACTTTTTTCTTATTTCTACAGGCAAATGCATACTGGGCAAATAATCGGCTGGCACCATACCTGTAAACATTACTGATATAGCCGCTCGAATCATCGCAATTCCCATATACACCCTGATCTGTCTCAAAAAAGGATGCCACAAGGGTCATTCCCGCACAGGGCTCGGGATTTGCTTCTTCCAGATCCTCCAGCAAATCATCAAGTTCCGCTGCAAACTGCCTGGATTCCCTCCAGTGAATAAACCTTTTCCTTCGTTTCAGTCCGCTGATCCTTCTTTTAAATTTCCTGATGATATCATCCGGATCACTGGTAAGGCGTTCAACCAGGCGATCTGCAGTGTCATCATACTCAGCCAGCTTTAACAAAGCATCAGCCAGAACATCCGGTCCCAGATCAATCAGCTTCTTTTTCCTTTCATCATTCATGAGTGAAATGCTTTGGAAATATTCTTTTTGTAAAACGAGTCGTTTTTAAGTGCCTTTCGCAAAAAAATATTTGACAATTATTCCTTATAACCTCAGCATCAAGGTAAAAGTGAATTATGTTATCCCGGTGAATTTTATAATTGAGTAAATATTTCAGTAGAATGCATTTCTTTTATTGGTACTGCTGTAATGCCATTGCTTCTTTTCTGAATCATATCCCCATCGTATATAAGAAATCCACCTTCGGTTCCTGTCAATTTGTTCCAGTACCGGATGCCTTTAAAGGATTCTTCAGAAAGGTTTTGTCCCGATTTAATTTCAACAGGCACCTGGTCATTACCCTTTTCTATGACCAGGTCAATTTCATTTCCTGTATTGTCCCGCCAAAAGAACAAGTTGTTCGATTTGCCAAGGTTGTACCGGCGTTTTAAAAATTCGACAATAACCAGGTTCTCGAAAAGGTTTCCCCTGAAAGGATTCAGCGAAAGTTGAGAAGCACTTTCCAAACCCAATAATGCACTGGCAAGTCCTGTATCATAAAAATAGAGTTTGGGCGTCTTTACGATCCGTTTATTAAAATTCTTATGGTAAGGTTGCAACCTGAAAACAATAAAGCTTGTTTTCAGTATACCAATCCATGAACCAATGGTTTTTACATCTACACCCAGTTCCATTGAAAGGCTGCTCATATTAAGCAATTGACCTGTTCTTCCGGCACACAGTCGGATAAACCGCTCGAAAGCATATAAATCGGTGATATTTTTCAGCAGCCTTACATCTCGTTCAATATAGGTACGGATATAATTGGCGTAAAATTTTGACGTGTCGGCTTTTTCATGGCAGAGTGCAGGATAACCTCCCCGGAATAAAATATGGTTGCTGTTCTCCTCCGTCCTATTGATTTCCTTCAGGCTTAAAGGCAGTAAAAACAGATACCCTGCCCTGCCGGCCAGACTTTGTGATATATTTTCCTGGATCAGGAAATTATTCGAACCTGTCAGGATGAATAATCCATTTTCAGCCCGCTCGTCCAGTATTTGCCGAAGGTATGAAAATAATTCAGGTGCACGTTGCGCTTCGTCTAAGACTGCCCCATCCGGGTAATTGGATAAAAAACCCCTGGGATCTTCTAATGCAAATTTCCGGATATCCGGATTTTCGGGATTAGCATATGGCTTGTTTGAAAAAACCTTTCTTACCAGTGTTGTTTTTCCTGATTGGTGTGGTCCGGTTACAGCCACTGCTTTAAACTGGGCTGACAATGAAAGTAGTTCCTCTTCTGCTTCGCGTGGTATCATACCATAAATTAACAATGTTGGATTCAGATTCCAAAATTGTAAAAAATCAAAGGCCAGGTATCGCAGCATTTAAGTGCAAAATCCGGGGTGATTGAGCAATCATTTCCGGAGAAGCTGGTTCTCGGCGTCAGGATTATCCAGATGGCTCCTTAAATAAAATATTGGATTTAAATCTTAAGCATTTCTTTTTTCTTCATATCCAAATCGACCAACAACGCTTTACCTTTTGTTAACCAGGAAATTCCGAATGCCCAAAGAGCCAAAGTTTCAAGCCAAAAAACAGGATCGTAGTTTTGAAGTATCGGATACCTTCTCTCAAGCAGTGCGAAATATACAGCGATTAATAAAAGGCTTCCAAGAATTATATACCCGCATATTTTGTATAGCATATTTCGTTTAAGTTTTCTTCTTGATGGTTTTTTCGCCCCTTTTGTAAATAGTACTAATGAAAAATAAGCCAGCATAAGGAAAAACAAGCCTGCTGACACAAAATGTAAGCTACTCAGTATTTGAGTATCTATGGGTGCAGGTATACAATGAGTCAATGAACCTGTAATTGATGTTGGAAAGAATGCAGCACCTAATCCAAACAGGCATGCCAGATTCCCTGCAATGGAATCTATATAATCATAACCTTTGTATGCAAACAAAAACAAACAGATTGCACATATAAAACCGACAAAAACATCCCTCATGCCTGTGTGATAATAGCTGCTTATTGAACTCTGAATTTCCTTGCAGTCGGCTCCTACTACAGATCCGATAACCAGGACAATGGGAAATGTAATGCCGAGAATACCTACTGCTTTTCTTAGTGTTAAATAAGAGATAAGCTGAGGTTCATCTTTCTTTGATTTTTTTTGATTACTTTTTTTCATGGTTAATTTTTATTGCAAAATGGTATTTCCAGAGTCAGCCTCTGCATCATATATGATTTTTGATATCAAAACCCTGTATCGCTGACAGGTGAGATCAGATTGCGAAACTGTTCCATGTATTTTACTATTCTGAGAATTCAGCCAATTACGTATTGAAAGTTAGTGATTTGAATATTCATAGACAAAAAATGGGTGAAATATTAAAGGTGCGGCAAACAAATTTTCATATACACTCTTGCCAGCAAATGATTTTCTTTTTTATACAATATCAAAGTAATTGGAAAATCCGGCGTAATTGGATCCGGAGTAAGTGGTTCTTGGTATCCGGCTTTTGCAATCAGTACTCAATATTCTTTTGCGGATTTGTCAAATATAACCTGGGCGCGGTTGGGGTAGATTATGAGAATCAGTTCGCAAGTTGCTGAATTTCCAAAAAATATTGCCCCGGAATAAGCCAACAGTGCGGCTATTTAACATAGTGACTAATTATAGGACGAATCACATCGATAGCAGTTTGAACTTCCGGTTATTTGTCCTATAATGTTATAAGCATTATGTTAATATAGCTTACCGTATTGGAAGAAAGCATAAGTGATTAATTTCTTTAATAACCGATACATGGTATTGTTATTCTCTGAAAAAATTGCAATGAATCAATTCTAATTAGGTAATAAATTTATTACTTTTGAATGAAATGTCAGCTTTATGAAAAGTAAAGAATTACTTAAACTGCTTAAAGATGATGGTTGGTATGAAATAAGAAGAGCAGGCAGTCATGTAATAATGCGGCATCCACTAAAGAAAAAACAAGTGGTTGTTCCTCTCCATTCAAGTAAAGAAGTGAAAAAAGGTACACTTAAATCGATATTAAAAGACGCTGAAATTAAAACCTATAAAAGATGAAGAAGCCAAAAATAACGATGACCATAACCAAAGAGGATTTGGGATACAGTGCTCATGCTTTGGTAGGAAATATTTCTATTAATACCCAGGGGGATACCTTTGATGAACTGAAAGAAATGATACTGGAAGCTGTCAACCTTTCCTTTGAAGATAAAGGTTTTACCTATACAATTGATGAAATTGAATTTGTATACGATCTGAAAAGTTTTTTTGCTTTTTACAGGGTTATTAATGCAAAAGCCCTTTCTGAACGTATAGGAATGAATCAGAGCCTTTTAGCACAATATATCAAAGGTATTAAAAAGCCTTCCCCGGAACAGACAAAAAGAATACTTAAAGGAGTTCAGCAAATCGGCAGAGAACTTTCTGAGGTTCGCTTTCTGTTTTAAATTTACCATAAGGGACTCAAAGGACTCACAAAGGAATTATTATCAAAATATTTGATGGGGATTATCAATAAAACAAATGTATTGCAAATTGGACTGCCAGGTGGCAATGAAATGCTAGGCATTCGGGCACACCATTGAAAAACAATATAATAATGGAGAGCAATTTGCAAATACTTTTGTTGTTCTTTGAATCCTGCGAGCGCATTGGCTTCGCCGAACTCAGAAACTCGTTTCCCCGTAGCTTGCTGCGGGGTTAGCGAGCGCAATTAAAAATTTATATAAAGGATCGATGATTCCTCGCAGCTTGCTGCGAGGAGAGTCAA